>CAJXVF010000484.1 GCA_913060845.1 uncultured Alphaproteobacteria bacterium
CCTCGCCCCCAAAGGGGGGAGAGGGATCAGGGTAGGGGGGCGCCCCCAGCCTCACGCCTCCTCTTCATCTGCAATAAACCGCCGGATGACGTTTTCGGTCATGCGGCTGATGTTATTGTCGCCGCCGTTCCAGGGTAGGCTGCCGCAGAAGGTGATGGAGCCAGTGGAAAATACGGCCCCGCCATCCGCAGTATCAAAATAGACGATATCCGCACGAATCAGCGGTTCCGGGCGTCCACCTGGCGTCTGCTTGATGCGGGGATATGTGTCCACGTGGGTTAGCTGGTCTTCATGCACCAGTACGAAGTGGTCCTGGTGGTTTTCAGATGACGCCAGCGTTACAGCATTTTCGGGTGTGCCGAGAGTCTTGTCCGCCCGGTCCAATTCAAAGCCCGCAGCACCACCGCCCGAGAAGCCGAAATCACCGATGATCTCGTCATCGATCCCCTCAAATATCCAGGCCTGATCACCTTCGTATGAGGCTTTGGTGCGACGGTAATATGAGCCTTCAAACAGCCCCTGGCTCGTGAACCCAACGCCGCCAAGCGCCTGCGGGGGACGGCCATTCCGCCGCCAAAGTCCGCCATATGCACCGTCAAAGGCGTTGTAATATTCGCCGGGTTCTGACGCCCAAGCGCGAATACCACCCTCTGCCCGGCGGATTTCAAACACGCCCTCAAGCTGAGCATGTTTGGCGATCCGCCAATAGAAACCGTTGCCGCCTAGATAAAGTAACCGCCCGCCAAGCTTGTGCGCATAGTTTTGGAATGCGTCTAAGCTGGCCTTGGTGTGATATTCGGGGTGGGTCGTTGTCGCGACGGCCTTATAGCCAGCGAGCACATCTGCGCCCTCAGCGTCCAGGTCCTCATCGGTTAGGATGTCGTAGTCGATGCCTTTGGATTCCAACCACTGGATCAAGTGCAGATCCGCTGGCAGGTGGCGGAGGCCAGACGCCGCGAACCCATTCGCGATGGCCATATAGCCAGGGCGCATGTTCAGAATTGGGCGGTGACGGGTGGTATGGCTGATGCCGCTGCCGTCACTGTGGAAGTTATATGTAGACAGGCCAAAATCTGGGTACAGGTCTGGCGTATGCTCCCGCGCACCCCAAGATTTTGCCTTCGCGAGATAGCCTTCAGTTGTGTTTTCACGTGCCTGATTGGCGTAGATCACATACGTAAAAGTCGGGATCACAACGCAGAAATCCGCCTGCCTCTCGCCCCGTTTCGGGCGGACGAAAAACGGAATTGCATCCTCGCCACCATCAGGCAGCGCTAATTTCGCAGCATAAACGCCGCTCTTCATGCCATCCGGAATGGTGAAGGTGAAATCGGTTTCCCAGCGGCAATCATCAATATCATCATCATGGAAATGGATGGCGCTGTATTCCGTTGGCCGATGCCGCCACGCCATTTCATCGCCGGACCAGTTCGATCCCGCCATGGCCCGTGAGGGAAGATTGACCACCCGGCCATGCAAGCCATGACGGCCCGCTTCCATCACATCCAACGAGCTAATGCGCTGCGAGAAATCCCATACCGCCACAACATCATCCGCTGCCGCACTGGCTGACGCTTTGGCCTGGGCGATACTGCGCGCCCGGTTATGCAACATTGGCCGCTCGAGCTTGCCGTTGAAGCAAGTATCTGGCCCCAGACCGTCGATTGAGGCGATCAGCATGCCCTGGCCAGACGCAAGGTCGGGTGCTGTGTCCAGTTGCATGTCCGCCGAGCCTGCATCGTCCCGGTCAAAAATCTGGCCGATAGGGAATTGTCCGACTGTCAGCATGCGGCTTCCGGCGTCATAAGCCATCCACACGCGGGTCCAGCGCCGTTCCGTCAATGGTTTCCCGACCGACAGCTTAGTCGCGCCAATCCTGGCTTCCGCTCCATCCGGCCCGATTGTCAGCGCATAGCCTTTGCCGTCCGCCATGCAGGACGCAATGCCTTGGTTTGGTTTCCCCGGCATTGTCGGCCAAATCGTGGCGGAGAGCGTGAAGGATTCGAGGTCCGCGAATGCCGTATTCGCTGGCACCCGCACGAATGAGCCGAGCGCGACCGTCTGCATCCTGGAGGGATATGATCTCGCAAAATCAGCCGGAATTTCAGCTTCCTGCAGCCCAGGGCTTGCTGGGTTCGGGTCTCCGGAAATTAGGCGAACCAGGCGCGCCGTGTAATCCGCTTTGCCAGCGCTGGAGATCTTGAAAGCGATCTCATCGCCGGGTGCCACGGAAAGTTTGTCTGAATAGCCGATAATCGGGATCATGAATGCGCACTCTGTCGTCGAGGAATATTGAGGCCATGATTGTCTGGCTATGACGCCATTTAACGCAAGCCCATTCACACAGCCTTGCCGGATTTTTCCGCACGGGCTACGGAAGTGCGCACATCATGATCCCAGGAATAGGATAAACGCCCATGCGCAATGACCTGCACGAACAGAAAATCGAACTGGCCGTCGCACTCCGCTGGGCGGACCGGCTGGGGCTGAGCGAAGGCATCTGCAATCATTTCAGCTTTGCCGTAGATGACGCGGGCGAGACCTTTTTGGTGACCCCCCAGGGCCTGCACTGGAGCGAGATCACCGCCAGCGACATCGTGCTTTGTCGCCATGACGGCGAAGTGCTGGAGGGCAAGCATCCGGTGGAGGAGACCGCGTTCTTCATCCACAGCCGCCTGCATTTGCAGCACCCGAACGCCAAGGCTGTGTTGCACACGCACATGCCCTACGCCACATCCTTCACCCTGCTTCAGGACTGCCGCTTGGAAATGGTGGAGCAAAACGCGCTCCGGTTCTACGACCGCATCGCCTATGACGATACCTATGGCGGCGTGGCGCTGAGCATGGAAGAAGGCGACCGCATCACCGCCGCAATGCAGGGCAAGGACATCGGCTTTCTAGCCCACCATGGCGTTGTTGTGTGCGGGGCTGACCTCGCCTCTGCATTTGACGATTTGTATTACTTAGAGCGCGCTTGCCAGGTGCAGGCCATCGCCAGGTCTCAGGGTCTACCGTTCCTGTCTCTTATACACATCTGACGCTGCCGACGAATAGAGAGGTGTAGA
>CAJXVF010000485.1 GCA_913060845.1 uncultured Alphaproteobacteria bacterium
CGAAGCCATTGCCCGCGCCGCGTTCCAGAAGTTTTCTGGCATGGGTGCGGCGACTGAGGAAACGCGCCCTGATTTTGGCCGAATCGACGTTCTGTTCCAACGCCTGATCAGCTTCAACTACCTGACAGAGCGCGCCGAATTTGCGGACGCCAACCGCGACAAAATTGAGCCTATCCACGGCATCTTGGTTGACGCTGCGCGCAAAATGACGATTGAACAATTGGCTGAAGCGCAGCGCTGGCGGGCGGATCTCTACACACGCATGGCCACGTTCTTTGAGGATTTTGATGCCCTTGTGACGCCCACTGTCGGCGTCGTTCCATTCTCTAAGACCTTGCGCGGCGGCGCGGATGTTGATGAATGGGCAGGCTCCAACCCGCCACGCTGGTTCCATCAGTGCTGGGGAACGGTGCCGCTCTCAAATCCCATCCTGGCGATCCCAGCCGGGTTCACGAAGGCAGGCCTGCCCGTCAGCGTGCAGATCATCGCACCCCAACGCCGGGAGGACATGGCCCTGGCATACGGCAAACTGCTGGAAGACGCGCTCGCATTGCCGACAAACCTGCCGAAGGACCCTGTTGGCGACGTCTAAGACTAGCGATCAGCGCACATCCATACGGTATGCCGCAGCGGCAGCGCCCGCGAACAGGGATGATTTTTCCATGTCGCTGGCACCGGATGCGATGCGCTTGAAAGCATTCCAGGTGACTTGATAGCTGGTCCAGCGCTTCTGCACGGGAAAATTGGATTCGAACATGCTACGGTCAGCGCCAAAAGCCTCAATGCAGGGCTCGATATAAGGTCGCCAAGCTCCCGCAACTTCCTCTGATCCCGGCGGAATGTTTTTGTCGCCGGTCCTGCGCATTGGCACGGCACCAAGCTTTACGAACACATTCGAGCATTGAGCCACACGCCGGATAGCGGCTTCCCAATCGCGGCGAACCTCATCCAGTTTGTCCCGGTACGGCCCGCCCAGGATCGGGCTGCCGACGTGGTTCAAGATGATCGTCAGATTGGGGAATGCTGCGCCGAGTTCCACAACTTCATCCAATTGCGGGTGATAGAGCCATAGGTCGAGGGAAAGGCCCATCCGGTCGAGAACCGCCACGGCTTCACGCACGCGGGGGTCCGCCAGCATTTTTGCTGCAGGAGCAACATTATGGATTTCAGGCGCCGGGTCCCATCCTGTGGAATAGCGAACACCTCTGAAGCGGCCGCCTGATAACGTAATATGCTGCTCCAACAACGGCTCAACCGCGCCGCCCAGCGTCATATCCACATTGCCGAACATTGCAGCGCAGGCCAGCGAAGAGCCGAACGTGCCGCTGTCACTCATGGCCGCGATACCGGCCACAAATTCAGTCTCGCCAAGGGAGCGCTCTGCTGTCGGACCGTCAGCCCGGTACATGGAATGACATTCAGCATAGACCGTCGCAATGACGTTATGGCCACTCGCCATATCCGTCGCGAGTTCTGGCAACAAATACAGATAGCCGTTTCGAAGCCAAAGATGATGGTGCGGATCAATGATCGGCAGATCAGGCTCAATCACCGCTTCCGTAAAAGTCGCGAGCCAAGCGTCATTTGGCCCCGTCTGTCCTGTGTTCGCGGCCATGATGGATGCTCCTGATCAGTCAGAGAATGGGTCGTGCACCATGATCGTATCATCCCGGTCCGGGCTCGTGGAGAGGAGCGCGACTGGCGCGCCGACCAGCTCTTCAATCCGGCGAACATACTTGATCGCTGCTGCTGGTAGATCGACCCAGCTACGCCCGCCTTGCGTCGTGCCGGACCAGCCTTCCATCGTTTCATAGATAGGCCGTACAGCCTCCTGCAGGCGCATGGATGCTGGCAGGTGGTCATAAGTGTTGCCATCTGCGTCTTCATAGCCGACACAGATTTTCACTTCATCCATGCCATCCAGAACATCGAGCTTCGTAAGCGCCAGACCAGCGATGCCACCGATGCGAACGGTCTGGCGGACCAGCACAGCATCAAACCAACCGCAGCGCCGTGGGCGGCTGGTGACAGTCCCGAATTCCCGGCCCCGCTCGCCCAGGCCCTTGCCAACATCATCGAGCAATTCCGTTGGGAATGGGCCGGAACCAACGCGCGTCGTATAAGCCTTTGTGATGCCCAGGACGTAGCCGACAGATCTTGGCCCCAGCCCAGAACCAACGGCGGCAGCACCTGCGACGGTGTTGGAGGATGTCACGAACGGATATGTGCCGTGATCAACATCCAACAGCGCGCCCTGTGCACCCTCGAACAACATGCGTGTGCCTTTGCGGGCCGCACTTTCGACCCGGTCCCATGTCGCTTCAACGAAGGGCGCTAATTTCTCACCGACAGCAAGAAGCTTCTCAATCAATCCGTCGTCGCTGATCTCATCCTGACCATGGCCACGCAACAGCGCATTGTGGTGATGCAGCAGTGCAGCGACTTTGCTCTCAAGCGTTTCCCGCTCCACCAGGTCCACAACGCGAACGGCGCGGCGGGCGACTTTGTCCTCATAGGCAATGCCGATACCGCGGCCCGTTGTGCCGATGGCATCCTTGCCACGCGCAATCTCCCGCGCCCGGTCCAATTCCGCATAGAACGGCAGGATAACGGTCGCGTTCTCCGCGATCCTGAGGACTTTGGGCGTGATCGTGAGGCCTTGCGCCTGCACGCGCTCAATCTCTTCAAACAACGCCCAGGGATCGATGACGACGCCATTGCCGATAACGGACAGCGTTCCCCGCGTCACGCCAGACGGCAGCAGGCTGAGCTTATATGTGGCGTCGCCAGTCTGAATCGTATGACCTGCATTATGGCCACCCTGGAAGCGGACAACGAGTTCCGCCCGATCCGCCAGCCAATCAACAATCTTGCCTTTGCCTTCGTCGCCCCATTGGGAACCGACAACTACGACGCTTGCCATAATCTACTCATCCTTCAGGAAAATAACGTCGTCACCACGCCAATAGGCGGCGCAATTCAAAGCGGCTGCAGTTGCAGCAGGGTCCGCATCAGGCCCTGTCTCTTATACACATCTCCGAGCCCACGAGACCTCTCTACATCT
>CAJXVF010000486.1 GCA_913060845.1 uncultured Alphaproteobacteria bacterium
GGCCCGCGACAGAAAGAACAGGCAGCGTTGAGTCGCAAAAATCCGTCCGACCGCCTGACGCGTGTTCGCGGAAGTGATATCCCGGATTGACGCCATTAACGTAGCGAGGCGCAGTAAAAGGATGAAAGAAATCTCGCGTCGAACCGTCTTCCCACTGGTTCCATCCGGCAAACAGCACGCCAAGCTTGAACGTGGCGTTGCACCGCGCGAAGAAGTCTTTCTCCGGCACATCCAATTGATGCAGCAGCATAGTGATAGAGGGCACAGTCGCCTCACCGACGCCAACGGTCGGCACGTTTGGCGATTCGATCAGCGCGATCTTCATGTCATCCCGGCCAGGGCGCCACTTCAACATCGTGACCAGCGTCAGCGCTGTCATCCAGCCCGCAGTGCCGCCGCCGACGATCGTAACATTGGTGACCGGTTTACCCATATGCAGTGTCCCTAAAGCGATTAGCGCACAGCATGTTCTATATTAGTCAGGCGAAACGAGAAAGCGGCGCGCGGATAATTCCACGCGCCGCTTTCCAGCATCACAGAAGTTTCAGGCGTGCGCCTTAGTTCCAGATGCTATCGTAGTAGCCGTCATTCTTGTCGATCACCCAACGACCATTTTCCTGGTCGTAGTCAGGCGCGTTATCAAGCTGCTCTTACGTCAGGTTGATATAGAACGCTTCGCTTTCAGGGTCCCAGCGCATGTTCTTCAACGGGATCGCAGCTTCATCATCACCGATGTTCCAAAAACCGCCATGGCCGACAATCATGTGCGTGCCTTTACCGCCACGCATCAGCAAGCCGTCAACTTCGCCAAGGAACTCATTCTTGTAGTTGTAAACATTGGTGCCGATCAGGTCTTCGCTCTCGAATTCAGCATCAGCGGCATCCCAAGTGATAAGACGTGGCTCAATGTCTTTCCACTCCATGCCAAACTTGCGATCGCCATCCATCTTTTTCATGTCAGCGCGGTAGGTTTCAGAAACCTCGTGCATAACTTCAACGACCTCTGCACAGGCTTCTTCGCGACCCTGTGCGCGGAGACCTTGGGCAGCGTCGCGAAGGTTCTGAATGACTTGGCGGTTCTGCACGCTGTACCGGGAACTGTCCTGATACATCGTGCCGTCGCCGTACACTTTATCCATTGAAATTTTGCAGTCCGCAGCCTGTGCAGACGTGGACATAAGTGCAACGGCTGCGACCGTCGTCAGAAGTGTCTTAAACATAGTTGCTCTCCTTAGATTGATACCGGTTGTCACTGGCTTGTAGTCAGCAGGCCCGGCGATCAAATGGACAACCAGAAACTCAAGTGAATGTTCCAATTCTTTGCGCAATATTTTTTCTAAATATACCTGGAACCAATATAAATTTAATTCATTACACCCTATTAACTTCTGGATCATCAACACTAACTTAGCATTATACATTATGTAACAATTATTACTTGGAGAATACCATGGATATCCTTCGCATAATCGTCGCCATTTTACTGCCACCACTCGGTGTATTCCTCCAAGTCGGCATCGGCAGTCACTTCTGGCTCAACATCCTGCTGATGATCCTGGGCTATATCCCCGGCATCATCCATGCGATTTGGATCATTCTTAAGCGATAGCGTCTTCGCAGCCGGCACACTCTGGCTATGCCTGGGTTCAAAGACCTATAGGGTATTGTGCACTCTTCTACTTATTGCGCTGCTGCACATGCTCCTGCAAGCGCGGCATGATCTCTACGAAGTTGCAGGGTCTGAAGCGGTTATCGAGCTGATTGACCAAGATCTCATCCCAACCATCCCGGCAGGCTCCGCCGGAGCCAGGGAGTGCAAAGAGATAGGTTCCGCCCGCCACGCCCGCAGTCGCCCGAGACTGCATGGCGGAAGTGCCAATTTTCTGGAAGCTAATCCAGCGGAAAGCCTCGCCAAAGCCGTCGATGCGCTTTTCGTACAGACCTTCAAAGGCTTCTGGCGTGACATCCCGGCCCGTGACACCGGTGCCACCGGTTGAGATTACGCAATCTACTGCGGGGTCATTAATCCAGGCCTGCACTTGGGCTCTGATTTTTGCTTGATCATCGGTGACAATCGCCCGTGCAGCCAAATTATGGCCTGCCGCCTCTGCCCGATCCACAAGGGTTTGGCCAGATGTGTCTGTTTCCAGGGTCCGGCTGTCAGATACGGTCAGGATAGCGATATTGACCGGCACAAAAGGCCGCGTTTCATCAAGTCCAGGCATGGGAGGTCCTTTGTCTAATCCTGCGGATTATAGATCGGCCACCGCCCCTGCGCTACGTCATCCCGGGTGGTCATATTCTGATTGAATTGGTCTTGATACAGCCAGAAGTTCGCCATGACGCGCTCGACAAACACCCGGGTTTCGCGGGATGGAATGGCTTCAATGAACAGCAGCGGATCATCATTGTGCTGCACTTCCCGCCGCCAGCGGATCAGGTTTCCGATCCCCGCATTATAGGCGATGGCCAAACGGAACAAGCCATTGCCGACCGCTTTCTTGTCCAGCAAATAGCGGATGTATCGACCGCCAATCTCAACGCTCTGTTTTGGGTCAAACAGTCCATCACGCCCGGCGTTCACATAACGCTTTTCACCAACCACATAGTTCGCCGTTGAAGGCAGAACCTGCATCAAGCCGCGCGCACCAGCTGGACTGGCTGCACGAGGATTAAACTGGCTTTCCTGCCGCATGAACGCGAACAATAGGGCTTGATCAACGCGATAACTGCGCTTGGTCTTCCATGGTGCCTTTGGATAAAGCCCGGAAGGAACAAACTCTCCACCAATTTGCTTCAAACGATGGGCAGACTGCACCGCCGTGCGCGGTGCTTGATAGCTGATCGACACGGCCAAAATTGCCCGTAACATGGTGCGCTTTGCATCATCCACCAGTGGCTGCAATTCCTGGTCTGCGCGCCAGCGTTCGCCGATTTGCAAGAGCGCCAACGCTCGCTTTCCAGCCTTCAACCGCTTCAAGCGGCCAATTTCGGCTTTGCCAGCAACAGGACCACCCCATTCGAACCTGTCTCTTATACACATCTGACGCTGCCGACGAATAG
>CAJXVF010000487.1 GCA_913060845.1 uncultured Alphaproteobacteria bacterium
AAGAGACAGACTTTGTCCTTGATATCGGCTGGCAGGTTTTCTGCGACGAAGGTAGCGACCGTTTGCTCGAACGCCAGTTCATCGGCGGAGAAATTCATATGCATGTCAAAGCCCCAGAGTGCGCTTGGCGATAATGTTCTTTTGAATTTCGTTGGACCCGCCCGCGATGGAGCGCGCCCGCATCTCAAAATAATCCGGCGCCAACTTAAAGATATAATCCGCGCCGATCGGCTGCTGATTGCCCCAACCTTCCCGGATTGCCTTTGGATCAAACGGGTTCGCGTAATATGCGCCCGCCTGCATGCTGAGTTCCGAAATATCCTTGCGAATTTCCGCCATGCCGAGCTTCACGACAGAGGCTTCTGCCCCAACCGGCTTATCAGCAGATGCGCGGGCGAGGTTACGCATCGCTGTCATCCGCAGCACTTCCAGCCGCGTTTCAACATCCGCCAGGTTCCGGCGAAAATCTTGGTCCTGCATCAGCGTTTCGCCTTCGGCGCGCTCCGCCTTTGCGATGGCGCGGAGCTTTTTCAGCATCCGCACAGCGCCTGCAACGCCCGCAGCATTAGAGCGCTCATGGCCGAGCAGGTATTTTGCAATCCGCCAACCATCTCCGGCTTCGCCAACACGGTCCGCGACGGGAACGCGGACATCGTCGAAGAATTCCTGATTGAAACGATGGCGGCCATCAATGGTGATGATTGGGCGGACAGTGACACCAGGCGCTTTCATATCGATCAGCAGGCACGTGACACCGTCTTGCTTGCGGCCAGAATTGTCCGTGCGGGCCAGCACGAAGATCATGTCCGCCATATGGGCCTGGGTCGTCCAGATTTTAGTGCCGTTGACGATGTAATCATCGCCATCCGGCTTTGCCGAAAGCTGCAGTAGTGCCAAGTCGGACCCAGCGCCTGGCTCCGAATACCCTTGGCACCAGAGCGTTTCACCGGAAACGATGCCAGGCAGGTATTTCACCTTCTGCTCCGGCGTGCCGAATGCCAGCAGTACAGGACCAACCATGCGGGTGCCGAATGGAATGATGTCCGGCGCGCCAGCGGAGGCGCATTCTTCTTCGAAGATGTGCTTTTGCGCTGTCGTCCAGCCGGGGCCGCCGTCTTTCATTTCCCAATTAGTCGCGAGCCAGCCCTGTTTGGCCAGAATTTGCATCCAGGTCGACATGTCGTCCCGGGTCATCTCGACACCGTCAGCGACCTTGCGCGCGATCGGGGCGGGCAGATTTTCTGCAACGAATGCATGCACTTCGCGGCGAAACGCCTGTTCTTCAGGCGTAAATGTCATGTCCATAAAAGCTGTTCCCTCGAATTCAGAGAAACAGGATAACCATCACCGCCCAAAAATGCGAACGCCCGCCGTTCAAGAAGAACGGCGGGCGCTGCGACCACTTCCCCCAACAAGTCGGAAGGGCGGTCAGGCAGGGCTTGAAAGACCTTCTACGATCTCTGACCCGCGCAGCGTTGCCGCCGCGCTTTGTCGATTTAACTGAGCAGCACGCCTGGCAGATAGAGCGCCAGACCTGGGAATGCCATTACGGACCCAAGGCCGATCAACTGCAGCATCACGAACGGTATGATGCCTTTGTAGATGTGCTGCATCTTCACTATTTTTGGTGCCACGCCCTTCAAGTAGAAGAGCGCAAATCCAAAGGGCGGAGTAAGGAACGACGTCTGCAGGTTCACCGCCACCAGGATTGCGAACCAATAGATGATGTCGCGGCCTTCAACGTGGACGCCGAAGTCCAGCAACTCCACGATCGGTGCGAACACCGGCAGGATGATCAACGTGATCTCCAGGAAGTCGAAGAAGAAGCCCAGGATAAAGATCGTGAACATCAGCAGGATCAGCAAGCTCCAGGAGTGCAGATCCATATATTCAACGCCGGCGATAATCAGGTGTTCGCCACCCAAGGACCGGAACACGTAGGAGAACGTGGTCGCACCTAGGAAGATGAAGAAGATCATGCCGGTGGTCAGCGCGGTGCGCTCGGCCACATCCTTAAGGGTGCGGATGCTCAAACGGCCGTTGAAAACCGCAAGCATCAGAGAACCGAAAGCGCCAACGCCAGCGGCTTCCGTCGGCGTCGCAATGCCGCCGAAGATTGAGCCTAGCACCATGACGATCAGGATAACCGGTGGGACAAAGCCTTTCAGCACCATCATCATCAGCGTTTTGCCGTCGACCATCTTATCGTCCGCAATTGGCGGTGCGATATGCGGCTTAAGCGACGAAATCACGATGATGTAGATGAAATACAGAGAGGACAGCAGCAGGCCCGGCAGGATAGCGCCGATGAACAGATTGCCGACTGAGATGGCCAGCAGATCGGCCATGATGACGAGCATAATGCTTGGTGGGATCAGAATGCCCAATGTCGCCGACGCTGCGATGGTGCCGGTGGCCAGTTCTTTTTGGTACCCAGCCCGCAACATGGCAGGCAGCGCCATCAAGGACATCATGACAACGGATGCGCCGATAATGCCGGTGGTCGCCGCCATAATCGTACCCATGGCCGTAACCGCAAGCGCCAAGCCCCCTGGAACCCGCTTCAGCAGCAGTTCCAAGATTTTCAGCAGATCTTCAGCGACGCCTGATTTCTCAAGCATTGTTCCCATAAAGATAAAACAGGGAACCGCAACGAGAACCGGGTTTTCAGCAGCACCGCCCCAAATACGTTCTGGAACGTTGAAAAACTCGATCATCGAAAACACGTCGAAGTACATGCCGATGAAACCGAAGGCGATGCCCGTACCGCCAACGACGAAGGCGACCGGGAAGCCTGTGAACAGTCCGCATGCAAGCATGCCGAACATGATGACCGGAAGGAAATCCTCGAAATACATAACTACCTAATTCCTTCCGCTCAGGACGACGTGACGATGGGATCATCGTCTTCGCGGTTCAAGTCTTCGTCTTCAATGCGCGGTAAATGCGCCGATTCTGCTGAGGTCAACATGTTCATCGGCACGTCATCTTTGAGATGCGCAGGCCCAAACAAATACACGATGTGACCTGTCTCTTATACACATCTGACGCTGCCGACGAAT
>CAJXVF010000488.1 GCA_913060845.1 uncultured Alphaproteobacteria bacterium
TTCGTCGGCAGCGTCAGATGTGTATAAGAGACAGCACGCCAGATGACGTTGACCGATTGGCCGATGCAGGCGGTCGCCTGCTCGTTAGCCCGAATGTGAACACCGCAGTTCTGGCGCAAGCCCATAGCCACGGCATGGTGACCATGCCCGGCGTCTTCAGCCCAACCGAAGCGCTGACCGCCATCCACGCAGGCGCATCAGCCTTGAAGTTCTTTCCGGCAAGCGTACTAGGACCGGGCGGCGTATCAGCCATTCGAGCCGTATTGCCGCCAGACATAGCCGTTGGCGTTGTCGGCGGCGTATCGGACAAATCCTTCAAGAACTATGCAGCAGTGGGCGTGCGCACATTCGGCCTTGGCTCAAGCCTCTATAAGCCCGGCGACACCGCTGCCGCCGTCAAAGCGAAGGCGGAGACGGCTATCGCCGCTTAAGACGCCGCCTTTAGCTAAAGCCGCGCATGACCAGCATGTTGTCCTTGACCATATGATGTGCTTGATCCAATGGCAGGTCGGCGGAGCGGCGGATCATACGTTTGGTCATCCAAAGCGCGTCATGGTCAAACGCGGCCATCGTCGCTGCGATCTCTAGCGCGCTGGAAACAACCGCGTCATCGGCAACGACACGATTGGCTAACCCAAGCGTTTCCGCCCGTGCTGCCGGAATGTTCTCACAAAGCAGCAAGAGTTCCGACGCCGCCTTCCGCCCGATTTGGGCAACAAGTGTTGGCGTCACCGCCGTCGCTGCGAGGCCGCGCTTCACTTCGGGATAGCCGAATACAGCGCCTTCGCCTGCAATCACCATATCTGCCGAGATCGCCACAGCGCACCCCGCCCCGAGCGCATAGCCATTAACGGCCGCAATCACGGGCTTATTCACGCCCGCTACGGCGTCATAGAGCGCAGTGCCGTGGGCACCAGCGGCAATCGCTTGGCGCTGTGTCCGGTCGCCATGGCTCATAGCTTCTTTCATGTCAGCACCAGCGGAGAACGCGCGTGGGCCGCCGGTCATGACAACTGCAGCCACGCTCGCATCATCCGAAGCCATGCCAAGCGCTTCGATAAGTGCCGAGGAGAGCGCGCCATTGAAGGCGTTCATCTTATCATGGCGGTTCATCGTCAGCAGGCGAACTGCGCCATGGTCTTCGCTTAGAATTAAATCAGACATGCTTGCTCCATAAAGTCTTGATCACAGTGTTTCTTTCAGCCAATCAGGCGCCCAGTTGATATCCTGAACGCCTGCAAACTTGGTCATGCGTTCAACGGCGCGCGCGAGTTTGGCGTTGCGGCCCTTACCCATTTTCATGCCAGCCTCTGGCCAGAAAGCGCGGACATTCATGGCACCATCTACGCGCTTCATATCTATCCGCCCGATCATGCGCGCGCCTTCCCACACAGGGAAAACATAGTAGCCGTATTGGCGCTTCGCTTCCGGCACAAATATCTCGATGCGGTAGCAGAAACCGAACAGCCATTCCGCCCGCTTCCTATCGCGGAGGGCCGGATCAAATGGGCTGAGAATGCGCACTGCCGCAGGCGCTTCAGGCGCTGTCTCAGCACTATCCAGAACGGATGGGCGGGCAAAGCACCGGCGTATGGCACCGGTCGCACCTTCAACATCAATCTCAATCAGATCATCGCCTACCTGCGCTGCGGCCCAAGTTTTCGCTTGGGCAGCCGTAATTGTCTCCCAAAAGGCAGCGATCTCTCCCGATGTTGCAAACCCCAGCCGATCCATAGCGGTAGATGCGGCCCAATGAATCGTTTCCTCCGGCGCTGGCTCAACTGCAAGAATATCGGGCGGGATCACCCGTTCCGTTAGATCAAACACTTTCTGAAAACCGCGTCGCTGCTTAATGGCAAGCGCGCCAGTCCTCCACAAATATTCAAGCGCTGTCTTGCTAGGATGCCAATCCCACCACCCTTGATTGCTGCGCGCCTCACCATCCCCAAGGTCTCGCGCCATGATAGGCCCGTGTTTGGCGACATGATCCAGCACTTCATCGAACTTCGCTTCGAAGCCATCACGGCGCCATTTCTTCCAGCGGTCCGCAAGGCGAACTTTGTCTCGCTCAAACCGGAACCGCCAATGCGGATAGAATTCAATTGGGATGAAGGAGGCATCATGGGTCCAATGCTCAAACAGCCCTCGCTGACGCTCAGTCAACGTCGCCAAATTGGCTTGTCGGTAGGCCGGACGGCGCGCCGCAAGGATCATGTGATGCGCGCGCTCAACAGTGTTGACGCTATCAAGCTGCACAAACCCCAACCGACCAATCACATCAGCCAGCCCTGCTATACCGGATGCGCCCGCAGGGTCACCGGCCAAGCCATGACGGTGAAGAAACAAGCGGCGCGCTGCGGCATTGCCGAGAAAAGGTCGAGAATCATCTTGAGCCATCCCCAATGCTAGTCGGCGACGCAGCCCTCGTCACGCTGCTTGCGAAGCGTTTTTAATGGCGGGGCAAAAAATATTTTTAAAGTTGCACATTTGAGCTTCCCTAATGCTTTAGACTCCGCATAAGCTTTAACTCAGAGGCGAAAGATCTACGGAATTCTTAATTTCGCGAATATCTAGTAGTCCGCCTTATGGTCTTTCATGGGGGCGATTTTAATGCTGCGGTATTCAGGACTATTTATTTTTGGCTTTGCGCTGATCTGCTGGCTTGGTTCTAGCGTCACAGCTCCCGCTCATGCCCAAAGCTTTAAGACACAACTGAAGCCAGCGGCAGGCGTGACCGACGTACCGCTCTTTGCATCGTCCGCAGGCAATGCAGAAGTAGACACAGCCCCGGCCAGCGCGCTGAACGGTCGGTTTGATGTCTTTAAAATTGCAGACAACGGGATGATTGGCATTATTTATAATGGTCGCCGTGTCTGGGTTGATTCATTTGTTGTTGATACGCCAGAGCTTGGTCCAAAGCAGCGAGATTGCATCGTCATCGCCTCACGCATGGTCGCACCCACTCAATCCAGCCGTGGCCTTGGCGACAAATGCAAGACCTAGAGCGGATTTGGATTTGATTGAATCGTTTGGGATTCCCTTGGTAGGGAA
>CAJXVF010000489.1 GCA_913060845.1 uncultured Alphaproteobacteria bacterium
GCACCGTTGGATCCAGTGAAACCGGCCCGGCGGAAAGCCGTCACAGCTCGCTATGCCCGGGCAGCCGCGCTACGGCTTCGGCGGCTGGAAGACCCTGAGGCCAGCATTGGCTGAGCTACGGTATGACGCGGTTTTCAGCCGCGCTCACCGTCGCTACAGTGCTTGCCAACAGTAGATCCTTATTAGAAGCGAGATAGATTGTGTTCATTAACGGCCAGTGGCGCGAAGCCGCCTCCAACAAGCAATTTACGTCCAGCAATCCTGCCACCGGCGAAGTGATTGATCAGATCCCGGCTGGCGGGGCTGAAGACGCCGTTGCTGCAATTGATGCGGCTCACGCTGCCTTCCCAGCTTGGTCTGGCCGAAGCGCCTATGAACGCTCCGCCATTCTCTACAAAGCCTACACGTTGATGGTCGAACGGAAGGACGAGTTGGCGAAGCTGATGACGACGGAGCAAGGTAAACCCCTCCGCGCCGCCGCCAATGAAACCCAATACGCTGCAGATTTCCTTCTGTGGTACGCTGAAGAAGCCAAGCGCGTGTATGGCGAGACCATCCCATCCGCACGTGGCGACCAGCGGTTCATTATTTTCAAAGCGCCTGTTGGCGTTGTCGCTGCTGTGACGCCGTGGAATTACCCGATCTCGATGCTGACCCGGAAGCTCGCCCCGGCGCTGGCGGCAGGCTGCACAGTCGTGCTGAAACCCGCCGAGGCGACGCCGCTTTGCGCTATCGCGGTGTTTAAAATTCTGCAGGAAGCGGGCGTTCCTGATGGCGTTATCAATCTTGTGACGGCGGAAGACCCGAAGCCCATCGGTGAAGTCTTCACCACTGACGAACGCGTCCGCAAGATCACCTTCACGGGCTCCACCGCTGTCGGCAAAATGCTGGCCGGTAAGGCTGGCGAAAACATGAAGCGCATCAGCCTGGAGCTTGGCGGCCACGCGCCGTTCATCGTTTATGACGATGCCGACCCAACCCACGCCGCGAAGGGCGCCAGCCTCGTTAAGTTCCTAAATACCGGACAGGCCTGCATCAGCCCGAACCGGATGTTTGTGCATGAATCTGGCGTTGATGCATTCATCGGCGAACTCACCAGCCGCGTTGAGCGTCTGCGTGCAGGCAATGGCCTGGAGCAGGGCGTTGGCATTGGTCCACTTGTCAATGAAGCCGCGGTCGCCAAGGTCGAGCGACAGGTCGAGGACGCTAAAGCCAAAGGTGCGCGCGTCATGTGCGGTGGTCATCGCTTGATGGACAACGGTCTGGACAAAGGCAATTTCTACGCCGCGACCGTTCTGGCAGATGTAACGCCAGACATGCTGATCTACCGCGAAGAAACCTTCGGCCCTGTTGCCGCTGTTGTGCCGTTCAAGGATGGCGACGATGTGCTCGCGATGGCGAATGACACCACCTACGGCCTCGCCGCCTACGTCTACACAAACAATATGGCGAAAGCGATGCGGACCGTCGAAGGTTTGGATTTTGCGATTATCGGCGTGAATGACATCAACCCAACATCAGCCGCCGCACCCTTCGGCGGCATGAAGTCCAGCGGCCTTGGCCGTGAAGGCGGTCACGAAGGCATTGAGGAATACCTCGAAAGCAAAACCGCCGGGTTCTCGATTTAGGCTGACCTGCGGGACATATCGGAACTAGGGCAGGGTACGAGAGCCGCTATGGATGCTTCTCCAGAGCTGTTAAAAATTGCAATGCAGGCCCAGGTCTCGCTGATTATAATCAGTGCAATTGCGATGGCGATTGGCATCGTCACCGCGCAGAAAACGCCTAGAATACCAAGGAATACCTACATCCTGTGGCTCTGCCTGGCCTGTATTCTGATCCTGCCCACGTTCTTTATCTTGAAGCCTTTGGTCTTCCCCAGATTGGATCTTTCTGATCCGAACCCGGGTGAGGCCGCGCTCTTGGAAATGGTGCGGTTGATGGGCTTTGCCTTCGTGCCAACGGCGATTTTGATGGGTCGGTACACCGTTTACCGCAACCGTGACGCCGGGAATGCTGACC
Source organism: uncultured Alphaproteobacteria bacterium (assembly GCA_913060845.1). Taxonomy (GTDB): domain Bacteria; phylum Pseudomonadota; class Alphaproteobacteria; order Bin95; family Bin95; genus VMCJ01. The sequence continues at coordinate 2,023 of CAJXVF010000489.1, forward strand.
GTATCGCCTATTTGGCGGCGATCCCGATCTTTGGATCAATCTGGATACTGCGGCTCCTGGTCAAGCCGACGAAGAGGCTTTCTGGCTAGGCAGGCTCCACGCCAAAGCCGGAGCGGATGGGCTTCGTGCTGATAGCGAGGCCTGTCTTCGGGTCCGTCTCGACGAAAATCCCAGCGATGGAGCCTTCGCCTTCGGCGGGCGACATGCGTTCGCCAGGGCGTTTCGTGCGGAAGCGCAGGATGGAGCCTTCCTTCTGCATGCCGATGACAGAATCATAATCGCCGCACATGCCAGCGTCTGTCAGATAGGCGGTACCGCCGCGCATGATGTGACCGTCTGCAGTCGGTACATGGCTGTGGGTGCCAACCACAAGTGACGCCCGACCATCTAAATGATGGCCCATGGCGCGCTTTTCGCTGGTCGCCTCACCGTGCATATCCACCAGGATCGCCTGGACGGATGAGCCGAGCTTGGCAGCATCCATCACGCCTTCCATAGCGGAAAACGGGCAATCCAACGGATCCATGAACAGACGGAGCATGCAGTTGGCGACCAGGGCTTTGCCGGCGCGCTTGGTCTCAACAATGGCCCAGCCACGACCTGGCGCGCCTTCCGGGAAATTGATTGGGCGGACAAGGCGCGGATCATCGCCAATATGGGTCAGAATTTCGCGATTATCCCATACGTGATTGCCTGTGGTGATGGCGTCTACGCCAGCCTCATATAGCTCTTTGCAGATTTTGGACGTGAGGCCGAAGCCGTGGGCGGCGTTCTCTGCATTCACGACCAGCAAATCGAGATCAAGCGATTCGCGCAGGCCAGGAGCAGCAGCAACTACAGCCTCGCGGCCAGAACGGCCAACGATGTCGCCAAGAAAAGCAATACGCATGAAAAATCCTATGAGGTTTGAAAAAATGTGACGCCGCGTTCAGTGATCACACCATCGAGCTGTTGGTCTAGCGCATCTGTTGGCACGCGGGGAACCTGCTGGCCTGCGAAAGCGCCGCCAAATGCCTTGATCTGTCTC
>CAJXVF010000490.1 GCA_913060845.1 uncultured Alphaproteobacteria bacterium
ATGTAGAGAGGTCTCGTGGGCTCGGAGATGTGTATAAGAGACAGCACCTACACCGTGCAAGAACCCAGAGAACGCACACCAAAAACCAAAAGCTATTCAGATAATTTCCGCTGGTAGCACACCTGCATGACCCATTGTCATGCAGACCCAATCAATACCCCAATGCGCCCTTAGCTCAGCCGGATAGAGCACGTGCCTTCTAAGCTGTAGGTCTGGAGGTAAAATTACTAGGAATATCATACAGTTCCGGAGGGCTCATATTTTTTTGAACCGTTTCCTGAACCGTATTGTGGCCCCGTAGCTCAGCTGGATAGAGCATCGGTCTTCTAAACCGAATGTCGCAGGTTCAAGTCCTGCCGGGGTCGCCATCCTACTGATATAATTGCTTAATATTAATTTTTTGTCAATCGATTTCTGGACATATTTTTACTCCCAGCAACCATGAAGTGTCTCATTTGGGCGCACTTGATAGTGGCCGAATAGGTAAGCAGTGCCTGCGTCGGGCCGCCTGGCGGGCAGTATTTGCTGATTTCAGTCGTCAACAAAATCATGGCCTGAGAGCCTGCTTGTCTGCTTTGCGCACAAACAGGGTGGCGTAGGCTGACTAGGTGTTCCCGTTATGGGTGTTGTAGTTTTGTGTATACATGTTATAATAGAATTACCTGTACCCATCACACCAAGGCCCACCCTATGCCCGGCAAACAAGCCAAAACCCTGACCGACGCCCAAACTGCCCGCCTGCTGCGCCTGGCGCGTTGTCGGCGCTATCCTGAGCGAGATCGCGTCATCCTACTGCTGTGCTTCAAGGCTGGCCTGCGCGCGGGCGAGATTGCCGGCCTAACCTGGCCGATGGTCTTAGACGCACGGGGGCGTATTGCGCCTGTAATCGCGTTGCGTGACTGCGTGGCCTAGCGTGGCGGCGGGAGGGTCATTCCATTGCATCCGGCGCTACGGCGGGCATTGATCGACCTGCGACAGGTGACTGGGGCTGAGGGGGCGGTCGTTCTGTCTGAACGCGGCGGGCCCATGCGGGCGTCCAGTGTGGTGTGCTGGTTTGCGGCTTTATATGCTGAGGCCGGGTTTGACGGGTGCTCATCTCATAGTGGGCGTCGCACCTTCATAACCAAGGCAGCGCGGCATGTGCAGCGCGCTGGCGGCAGCATACGCGACGTACAGGCATTGGCTGGTCACCGGTCCATCGTGATCACCCAACGCTATATCGACGCCGACAGCAGCATACAGCGCCGTCTGGTCGGTATGTTGTAGGGGATGCAGCGATGACCCAAAGCTCCAGAACGCTCGGCAAGGCTGGTAATCCTGTGGCTCAGTCTATGGTTTCGCGGCAAGGACAGCTTGACAGCCTGTGCGGTCTCTACGCCGTCATCAACGCCATCATGTTGGTCGTCGGCGATGACGTGCGGCGACCGGGCATTCGTAAGCTGTTGTCTGACGCTGGCGTCGACCAGCTGGCATCAGAGGGTTATCTCGCGGAGGCTTTCAAGGAAGGCATGACGGAGAAACGCCGCGTTCAGCGCCTCCTTGTCTACAGGATCGCCATCTGCCGCATAGGCTGGCTGGGTCGCTACAATTGCCATTAAGCCTATAAGGCTGAATGCGCCGAATACTTGCCGGAAGCTGCGCCAGTTCATGACCCTGCTCCGTTAGCCGACACATCGCGCCGAACAGAAGCAGCTTCGTCTAGCGCCTCCCGCAGCGCGGTCGCATGGACTCTGAGGCCGGCAAGCCGCTCAATCAGTGTTGCCATGTCGTAGCAGAACCCAAGCTCATACTCCATCACACCGTCGCCGGCCTCGTTCACGACAGAGATCATGAACGGATGGCGCCCGTTCTCACCGACAGACCCGCTACCGCCAACCGGACTTGGGGTCAGGTCGAAATGTGCGGCGGCGTCCCGCTGCTTGATTGCGCCTTCGCCCTCATACTTGTTTGCAAGCCGGTTCGCGTCGAACGCAGCATTGTCGAAGCTCTCACTGAATACCTGATCCTCGGCTTCACGTAGAATTTCATCAGCGAGGGATGGGTCTTCGGCTAGTTTTGCGCGTATGCCGTCTACGCTCGCTAATGTCAGCTTGTATTGGCGAAACTTGCTCTCAAGGTCCGTCATACCAGCGAGATCAAATACGGACTGATCAGAGATTTGATTGCCGCATGCCCACCCGTCAGTGTGGACAGTAATCGGCCCACTTTTTTCCTTCAGGTTTGCAAAGCCAACTTTGCCAGGTGCCGTGATTTTGATATCAGCGCATGCGCCAGAAGCGAAGAACGCTGCGCCCACTGTAGCGAGCCAGAATGTCCGGTATCGAACGAACGCCTGCATGCTCTGCACCCCCAAGTTCAAACTCAGCCTGCTTCTCCGGCAGCCTGAATGCGTTGGGTCAAACCTACTGCAGCCCCCGGATGGAGCTTCACCTAGCCGATCGGTTAGGGTTTTACGATTAGGGGTTCATATCGCAGCAAAATTGCCGTTGTATGCTGGAAATTCGGAACTGATGGAGCTTTGGCAAGCCTGATGTTAGATGCCTTTCAAACCCGGCTCGCGGAGGCCGAAGGTCTGGACGAGCTGATGGACGCGTTAGAAGAAACGCTGACCGGCATGGGCTTCACCGGGTTCATCTACTGGACGCATATCAAGAAGCCGCTGGAAGAGCTTTCAGATAGTGAAGCGTTCTATCTGTCACGTGGCCTGATCCACCTCAAGACGCTGGAAGCGCTATACTTTTCACGCAAACTCTATCGCGATGATCCAGCCGCCAAGCTGGCGCCATCTTACACCGTACCGTTCACATCAGCGGAGGCGCGCGAACGATCTGCACCCACGACCAGGAAGCGCTGGATCTATGCACTGGAACAGCGGTTCGGCTTCAAATATGACATCAACATTCCGGTCCACACGCCGCTTCGAACACAAGTGCTGAACGCCTACTGCATTGGGTCCGACGCTGCACTTGGACAAATGATCCAAGACAATCTGCCCACTCCTGTCTCTTATACACATCTCCGAGCCCACGAGACCTCTCTACATCTCGT
>CAJXVF010000491.1 GCA_913060845.1 uncultured Alphaproteobacteria bacterium
CGAGATGTAGAGAGGTCTCGTGGGCTCGGAGATGTGTATAAGAGACAGCGCTTACATGGCTTGCAGTCCTGAATACCTGCTTACCTTGGATGAGCGCATTCAGGAAGCCGATCTCGATCCCGAAGAAGCAGACCGCATCGCCTCTGGTGTCTTCTCCTATATGGAAATGCTGCCGTTTGATGATGGCGGCCGCGTGGTTCTGTCGGAACGCCTCCGCCTGCATATCGGCGTTGAGAAAGACGTTGCGTTCGTCGGCAAGGGTTCTCAGCGGTTTGAGATTTGGGCGCCAGATACCCACGAAGCAATGTCCATGCCGCAGCGCGAGGCCGTTGGCCCGAACGCGCTGTCCATTCTGTTCAAGCGTAAGCCACGCATTGGCGATGGAGGCAGCGATGGCGGACGTTAGCTCAAGCGCTGCTTCTGGCAGCCATGATCCACGCCACGCACCAGTTCTGCGCGCTGAAGCAATTGAAGCGCTGGCACCGGAACGTGGCGGGGCATTCATCGATGGCACTTATGGCGCTGGCGGATACTCGGCCACTTTATTGGGCGGCGGTGCTGGCTTCGTGCTCGGCATTGACCGTGACCCGGATGCTGTCGCTGAAGCGAATGCAGATATCGCGGCATCCAACGGACGGTTGCGCGTTGTGCAGGGTCGTTTCAGCGACCTTGAAGCCTTGGCCGCTGACAATGACGCCAGCCCAGCAGACGGCATCGCCTTTGATTTCGGCGTTTCATCCATGCAGTTGGACCGGGCCGAGCGCGGCTTCTCTTTCCGCCATGACGGCCCGCTCGACATGCGCATGGATCAAGACGGCATGAGTGCGGCTGACTTCGTGAATGAAGCTGAGCCTCGGGAACTTGCGCGTGTCATTCGCTCGCTTGGTGAAGAGCAACGCGCGCGCCGTATCGTCGATGCCATTGTTGCTGCACGCACGGAAACGCGGATTGAGCGTACATCTCAACTGGCTGAAATCGTCGAGCTGGCGCTTGGCGGTCGTCGGGGTGAACGCACGCATCCTGCCACTAAAACATTCCAAGCCATTCGCATGCACGTGAATGATGAGCTTGGTGAGATCGCGCGCGGCCTTGCCGCTGCAGAGCGCGTGCTGAAACCAGGCGGGCGCTTGGCCGTCGTGTCGTTCCATAGCCTTGAAGATCGTGCTGTTAAGCGCTTTCTCAACGTGCGCGCTGGTCGGGATGCTAGTCCCTCCCGCCATGATCCAGCGGCATTTCTAGCCAAGGCTGAGCCGACCTTCCGCCTGCTGCATCGCCGGGCCGTCAAGCCAGGTGACGCCGAAATCGCCGTTAACCCGCGTGCGCGCTCCGCAAGGCTGCGCGCCGCTGAACGGTTGGATGGCGCCCCGTTCGAAGTGGATGAGACGCCGCGCAATCAATCTCGAAATCGCAAGTCCTCTCACCGCAAACCCCATAATCGCAAGCCGGGAGCCTTCAGCCGATGAACCACCGCGCAAGCATATTCTGGGCTGCCATCGCAGGCCTCTTCCTCACTGGCCTTACTATGGTCGGTAGTGAAGTGCGGCTGCGCGATCAGCGCTTGGCCGAAATCCATGCCGCAATTGAGCGGGAACGTGAATCGATCCACGTCCTGAAGGCTGAGCGCGCCTATCTCGCCAGCTCTGAGCGTATCGGTCTCCGCGCCACGCGTGATCTGGGTCTGAAAGAACTGACGGCTGGGCATGTTGTCTCGCTTGCCGATCTCCCCATGTATGCGCCAACTCCACGCTTTGAATTGCAGCCGGAACAAGCGCCGCCGCTCTTGCTCTCTGGTTATGTCGCCAGCGCTCCGGATTTAATTCGTGAGCGCAGCATCGGTGATCTGATTGATGAGAATAAGGCTGGCGGATTGATCGCTGCCGCATTCCTGCCGCCACCTCGGCTCGAAAGCGCCTCGACCATGGAAGATACCGCTTGGGTTCTGACCCGTTGGGGAGCCCAGCCTGAATGACGGACCGCGACGAAAACCTGTTTGAAGCTGCTGAACCGCCGCCTTGGGTAGATCAAGGCGGCCGTCAGCGTATGCGCTCGTTCGGTTTTCTTCACGGAGTGCGCGGGCTCGTCGGGCGCGTATTCGGCTCTATCAGCCTTTTCCCTAAGCGTCCGGATATAATTGAAGCTGGACGGGGGCGTCTATTTATCGCTGGCTCTGTCTTTGCAATCGCGTTCACTGTCGTATCTGTAAAGCTTGTTGATGCGTCGCTTTATGATCCAAAGCGAACTGTGCAGATTTCTGCCGGCTTTGCTGAAGAAACGCCTCTAGCCCCAGTTCTTCGGGCCGATTTGGTAGACCGGCGCGGTGATATGATTGCGACCAGCCTGCCGGTTGCTTCGCTCTGCGCCCGCCCAAAATTGGTTCGCGACCCTGCTGCTGTGGCTCACGCTGTCGCATTCGTCCTGCCAAACACCAATGCAGCAACGCTTCAGGCGCAATTGGAACGCGGCAAGGATTTCGTTTGGCTACATCGGCACATCACGCCGACCCAACATGATCAGTTGATGGACTTGGGCCTGCCCGGCCTTTGCTTCGAAAAAGAACAGCGTCGAGTTTATCCGCAAGGTGGGCTTGCATCCCACGTCGCTGGTTTTGCTGACTTGGATGGCAAAGGTCTCTCTGGCGTCGAGCGGAAGTTCGATGAGCTGCTGAATGAACGCGGGCAACCGTTTGCGCTTTCTATTGATCTTACGGTCCAGCGGATCGTGCGCGAAGAAGTGCAGAAAGCCATGGACCGGTTCCAGGCCATTGGCGGTGTTGGTGTGCTGATGGAGACGAATACAGCAGAACTTATCGCCATGGTCTCATTGCCGGACTTCGACGCCAATGACGCAGGTGCTGCGGCTGATGACGCCCGTTTTAATCGCGCAACGCTTGGCGTTTACGAAATGGGCTCGACGTTCAAAATCTTTACTGCAGCGATGGCCCTGGAAGCAGGCCACGCTAAGCTTCTAACGCGCTTTGACGCCTCTAAGCCTGTCTCTTATACACATCTGACGCTGCCGACGAATAGAGAG
>CAJXVF010000492.1 GCA_913060845.1 uncultured Alphaproteobacteria bacterium
CTTTGTCGCCCGCTTTGATGCCGCCATTGGTGAACATCATGCGATGGGCTGTGCCGTAAGCCACTGGCAGCGCTGCCGCCTGGGCGAAAGATACACCGTCTGGCATGCGGATAAGCTGCTCTTCGGATGCTAGGAAATATTCTGAGAGACCGCCGTCAAACATTTCGCCGGTCAAGCCACGCTTCTGGTCAATCGGGTTGATTAGCACCCGGTCGCCAACGGACCATCCGGATACGCCCGGCCCAAGCTCCGCCACTTCACCAGCGACATCCAGGCCAATAATCACAGGAACCGGGACTTTAATGCCGGGCATGCCGCGCACGGTGAAAACGTCATGATAGTTCAGCGAGCAGGCACCGACCTTAATCACTACCTGGCCTTCGCCGGGTTTGGGATCTGGATAATTGACGTCCATCACCAATTTATCCAAGCCGCCATGTTCCGTCAGTACCATCGCACGCATAAACTAAGCTCCTTCAAGAAAATCCAGGCGCGGGAATGTCCAACCGCCATATTAACACCCTATTAATCACATATTTGCAGCGGCGGAAATGCCTGCGCGGCACTGAGCTGACAAAGTTGTGACGGCGGTTATTCGGCGAAGCTGCCGGGGCTCGCTGGGAAAACCACAGTCTTGCCGCCATTGATAAACACTCGGTGATGGATGTGCGCATGGATCGCGCGCGCAAGCACCTGGCTTTCGACATCACGGCCCAACGCGACATAGTCTTTCTCACTTTGGGCGTGGGTGATCCGCACCGTGTCTTGTTCAATGATGGGGCCTTCATCTAGGTCCGCCGTCACGTAGTGAGAGGTGGCACCGATCAGTTTGACGCCGCGCTGATAGGCCTGGCGATACGGATGCGCGCCCTTGAAGCTAGGCAGGAAGGAATGGTGGATATTGATGATCCGTCCGGACATTTTTTGGCACATACCGTCCGACAAAATCTGCATATACCGCGCCAGCACGACTAATTCTGCACCGGTTTCCTGCACAATGCGCATCTGCTCGGCTTCTGCGGCAGCCTTGGTTTCCTTGGTCACCGGGATATGATAATATGGTAGGCCGTGGCTTTCTGTAACGTCTTTGAAATCCTCATGGTTCGAGATCACGCCGACAATATCCACCCGGAGCGCGCCGATGGACCAGCGATACAGTAAGTCATTCAGGCAGTGGCCAAAGCGAGAGACCATCAAGATTACCTTCATCCGCTCGGATTCGTCATAGAACTGGAATTCCATGCCGAATAGAGCGGCGATGTCTTGAAAGCCATTAGTGAGGCCATCAACGCTTGCGCCCGTTTCGCTGATGAAGCTTAAGCGCATGAAAAAGTCGCCAGTTTCTTGATCATCAAACTGGGCACTGTCGGTTAGGTTACAGCCAGCGTCAGCCAGGTATTGGGAAATCGCAGCGACGATCCCACGGGTCGAGCGGCATTTGACGGTCAGCGCAAGTTGGCTCACGGGGCAAGATTCCTTAAAGCAATGTTTTGGCAAGTAGGGGATGCGGGGCAGCCTCTGGGTCGTTATATAGCTTTCGACTTTATAGATGGAAAACATCGGAGGGCGGATTGCCCGCAGCCCCAGCGTCTCGGCCAGCATCAGAAGCGGAGCGCGCAGACCTTGGGTCAGCGGTGCGCCCCTATGATCTTCTGATTGTCGGTGGCGGCGTAAATGGTTGCGGAATCGCCAGGGATGCCGCCGGGCGCGGACTTTCAGTCAAGTTGGTCGAGATGGCTGATTTGGGCGGGGCGACGTCATCGGCATCCACCAAGCTTATTCATGGCGGATTGCGGTATTTGGAACACTTCAAATTCCGCTTGGTCCGCGAGGCCTTGCAAGAGCGGACTGTGTTGTTGAACGCGATGCCGCACATCGCCTGGCCCATGCGGTTCGTGCTGCCTATCGGCCCTGGTCAACGCCGGGCTGGATGGATGCTGCGTCTCGGCTTGTTTGTGTATGACAGGCTTGGCGGCAAAGGCAGCTTGCCTGGCACGCGTACTTTGAAATTAGGTGCTGATCCAACAGGTGCGCCGCTCAAGCCTGAATTCACGAAGGCATATGAATATTCTGACGGTTGGGTCGATGACGCCCGGTTAGTTGTTCTAAATGCCCGTGACGCCGCCAATAACGGCGCGGATATCTGCCCGCGCACCAAGCTAGAACGCACCGGGCGGGTCGACGGCCTTTGGCAGGCGGAGGTATCAGGCGGCTCTGTCGTATTCGTGCGCGGGCTGGTGAATGCCGCTGGACCTTGGGTGGCGGACGTACTGAATGCGCGGCTGGGCGCAAATAGTGCAGTAGCGGTCCGTCTCGTTCGGGGCAGCCATATTGTCGTCCGCCAGATGTTTGCCCACGACAAGTGCTACTTCCTGCAACAGCCGGACGGCAGGATCATCTTTGCCATTCCTTATGAGGGTGCGTTCACGCTCATCGGTACGACCGATTCGGATCATGATGGTCCGAAGGATCAGGCTGTGTGCACGCCGGAGGAGCGGGACTATCTGTTAGAGGCTGCCAACCGCTATTTCGCTGATCCGATCACTGCAGACGATATCGTGTGGACCTATTCCGGCGTGCGCCCACTCTATGATGACGGTGCCAGCTCCGCCTCCTCCGCCACACGGGATTATGTGCTGGAAGGCAGCGATGCTGGCGGTGAGGTGCCTTTGCTCTCCGTATTCGGTGGCAAGATCACGACCTACCGGCGCTTGGCGGAATCCGCGCTGATGAAGCTGCGGCCGTTCTTTAAAAACATGGGGCCTGCATGGACTGCTGACGCACCTTTGCCCGGCGGTGAATTCACAGCGTCCGATCTGCCGGAGTTGATTAAGCGGCTCCGCGAATCCCATCCGTTCTTGGATGAATCCTGGGCAACCCGCCTGATCCGCGCCTACGGCCTAGACGCCTTCGGTATGTTGGACGGGGCGATGACGTTGGAAGCGATGGGCCAAGTTTTCGGCGCCTGTCTCTTATACACATCTCCGAGCCCACGAGACCTCTCTACATCTC
>CAJXVF010000493.1 GCA_913060845.1 uncultured Alphaproteobacteria bacterium
CGAGATGTAGAGAGGTCTCGTGGGCTCGGAGATGTGTATAAGAGACAGGCTTCAATCTGAGAGATCAACGGTTTCCAACGAATGCGCCAGGGTCGGATTAGGAGGCCAAGGATTGTTAGCGTCACGGCACCAACGAAGCTTAAGAGCTCCAGCGCTTCGCGTGCCTGGTTGATCGTCGTCTCACCCAAGCGCGCCAGAATTCGGCCTATCGCAGAACCATCTTCCGGCACCGGCTTATCCTTGCCGTGCGCCTTAATCACGACCTCTAGCAGCCGGGCATGTTCTGGCTTCGGGTCTTGCAGTGGGATCAAGCCATCTGCGCCTGCCTGCTCCGCTAGCCGCAGCAGCGCGAGCGCGCCGTTGGTGTCGAGACGGGTCAAGCCGGAGAGGTCAAGCGTCCTTAATGCACCGCTTTTGCGCGCCTTCTGGGCTGATCGCTCAACCGCACCCAGGGGCACAGTTGTCCAATCACCGATCACACGGCCAGTCCCGTCAGCATCAAGCCGGAATTCCGACATGATACTCTCGGCGCGATTAGTAGCGCTTACGATGGTGGCTTCCCCCGGTGTCATGCTGGTCTTTGTACGTGGTTAAGGCATTCATGTGAATTCATAACCGTCACACTCTAAGCCGTTCGTTAATTGATAGTTCCAGTTTCCTATCGCTGAGACTGGCGGGAACGGCGCCTGCCTGCTAACTTTAGCCAAGGTTAGTATTTTCTGGAGCATTACCGCGTCGGATGAAGCATCGGTTGGAAATCCCCATCCCATGCGCTTTATCGGCGCTGGCAGAAACGGCTCAGGCTGCGGCTGAGTTTTCGGCTGCCCATAACCTGAGTAAACGGATTACATTCGCACTTGAACTCGCCATTGACGAGATCGCATCCAATATAATTTGCCACGGCTTCAATGAGATTGCGGACGGTGCCCAAATCATTCTAACGCTGGATGTGGATGCAGATAGAATGTCGGCCACTTTCGTTGATAACGCGCCGGCGTTCGATCCGCTGGTGGAAGCCCCCGCGCCGGACACAACAAGCGACATCGAAATCCGTGCTGTCGGCGGATTGGGCGTCCATCTTGTGAAATCACTGACCGACACGGCCTGCTACGAGCGGAAAGATAACCAAAACCGCCTCACCCTTACATGGGACCGCGCAACAGATACAGACTCATAACTTCCAGCCGAAGCCCTTGATGCTGGCACCGTTGGGGGCCATCTTAAATGCTAAGTATGCAAGCGAAAGGACGCCTCCCATGTTCAGTTTCCTATCCGGCGGCAAAAGCCTGGATTTACCGACAGCCACCACCGCCCTCCCCGGTCGTGCTGATCCTGTCAAAGTTCCTGAAACGCATTTTGTTTCTGGCGCGCGCATCGTGCCGCCATTTCCTGAAGGCATGGAGACAATTGTCTTCGGACTTGGCTGCTTTTGGGGTGCAGAGCGGATTTTCTGGCAGGCGGACGGCGTATACTCGACGGCTGTTGGCTATGCTGCGGGCGTCACACCAAACCCAAGCTATGAGGAAGTGTGCAGCGGGCGAACGGGCCATAATGAGGTCGTGCTTGTTGTGTATGATCCCGCCAAAATCAGCGTAGAAGCGTTGCTCAAGCGGTTCTGGGAAGGTCACAATCCAACCCAAGGTATGCGCCAGGGTAATGATGTCGGTACACAATATCGATCCGGAATATATTGCTCGACCGCTGCACAGAAGAAGGCAGCGGAGGCATCAAAGGCCGTGTTCCAGAAGAGCCTGAAAGATGCAGGGTTCAGTGCAATTACGACTGAAATTCTGGATGCACCCGAATTCTACTATGCTGAAGACTATCACCAGCAGTATCTGGCGAAAAACCCAGCTGGTTATTGCGGCCTTGGCGGCACCGGCGTTGGCTGCCCAATTGGGATTGTTGCAGCAGCGGAGTAGTCGTCACACATAGGAGGGCGGGTAATGTATGCGCAAGGTCTGATCAACGCTTCGGGGGACCCGAATGCGGCGGAAACAACCGAGCAGCTTGCCCGCTTCCAAGCCCGCATTGATGCTGAAGAGAAGATCGAAGCGCGGGATTGGATGCCTGCCGCCTACCGCAAGACCCTGATCCGGCAGATTTCCCAGCACGCGCACTCCGAAATCATCGGCATGCAGCCCGAAGGCAATTGGGTGACGCGCGCACCTTCATTGCGCCGCAAGGCCTCATTGCTGGCTAAAGTGCAGGATGAAGGTGGGCATGGGCTCTATCTGTATGCCGCGGCTGAAACACTGGGGATTAGCCGCGAAGAAATGCAGGATCAGCTGCTTTCAGGTGCCGCCAAATATTCCTCCATCTTCAACTATCCAACGCTGACCTGGGCGGATATCGGGGCCATTGGCTGGCTGGTCGATGGTGCCGCGATCATGAACCAAATCCCGCTTTGCCGCTGTTCTTACGGGCCATATGCGCGGGCGATGGTGCGGGTTTGCAAGGAAGAAAGCTTTCATCAGCGCCAGGGCTACGAAATTATGACCACCCTCGCCCAGGGCGCACCTGCACAGAAGGCGATGGCCCAGGATGCGCTGAACCGCTGGTGGACGCCCTCCGTGATGATGTTTGGGCCACCGGACACAGATTCAGTGCATTCCGACCAATCGATGACATGGAAGATCAAGCGCTTTACCAATGATGCACTCCGCCAGCGCTTCGTAGATGCAACGGTGCCTCAGGCGGATTATCTGGGCCTCACCGTTCCAGACCCTGACTGCAAATGGAATGATGCGGCCCAGCACTATGATATCGGCCCGCTGGATTGGAATGATTTCTGGAAGGTCGTCAAAGGCGGTGGCCCTATGAATCGCCAACGCATCGCTGCACGCCAAAAGGCTGACGACGATGGTGCGTGGGTCCGCGAAGCTGCCCTCGCCTACGCCGCCAAGCGGTCTGCGCTGATGGAGGCCGCCGAATGAGCGACCGCGCCCGCCTGCCACTTTGGGAAGTGTTCATTAGACCCCGTAACGGCCTGGCTCTGTCTCTTATACACAT
>CAJXVF010000494.1 GCA_913060845.1 uncultured Alphaproteobacteria bacterium
GCAGCGTCAGATGTGTATAAGAGACAGCTGATGGACGACCCAGACCTGGACGAGCAGCGCATTCTGGGCGCAATGCGTTACGCGCCGAACAAAGTGATCCTGCATGATGATCCAAGCGTTATGCCGAAGCGTCGGGTCTGCTGGGCCAGTTGGAACTATCAGGGCAAGGCGAACATTACCGATCCAGACATGACGGTCACCTATTGGATGAACCGCCTTCAGGGCATCCCTGACGATGTACCGCTTTTCGTGACCTTGAACCCGTCAACGCCAATCCGGGATGAGTATGTGTTCGACGAAACAGTGCTTAGCCACCCGGTGTTTGACCAGCCTGCAACTGACGCTCAGGCGGCGCTGCCGAGTATCCAAGGCAGGCGGAACACATGGTTCTGCGGTGCTTATTCCCGCTACGGGTTCCATGAAGATGGCCTGTTGAGCGCAGTAACTGTCGCCCGGGCGATGGGTGCCGCACCGGCATGGGCATAGCGGCATGAGTGTATCGAAGTGGCCAAACGTTGGAGCAGCTTTGTTGACCGGCAGCACCTATCACGCGCGCCGGGGCGAACTGCGCAATGCATTCCGGTATGACGTGGATTATGTGCTCTGCCGCGTACATCCAGTCCCTTGGCGCGGAGGCAAGCTTATGGGGCGGAAACGTCCGGCATTCGCAGTCGTTCGGGATGCGGATCATGGTCGCGGCGGTTCGGATATGGCCGCCTGGGTGCTGGAGCAAGCGCGCTCGCTTGGCGCACCGGAAAGTGCACTGCATGAGGTCTGGCTTTTAACGCAGCCGCGCACGTTGGGATTTCTGTTCAATCCAGTCAGCTTCTGGTTCTTCCGGGATGCTGAAGGTGCGACGTGTGCCGTATTGGCGGAAGTGAACAACACCTTCGGCGACCGGCACTCCTACCTTTGCTTCTTGCCTGATTTCGCCCCGATAGGACCCGATGACGCCATCACGGCCCAGAAGGTCTTTCACGTCTCGCCGTTCCAAAAGGTCGAGGGCACGTATCGGTTCACGTTCGATCTGAAAGACGATGCAGTCGATATCCGCATCGATCATCGCCGGGAAGGCGGTCACGGCGTGATCGCCACGCTGGCGGGGCCGCTGGCACCGGTTACGCCCAAGCGTGTGCTCGGCGTCATTCTGCGCCGGCCATTGGGGGCGCTTCGTGTATTCGCGCTGATCTATTGGCAGGCCATCAAGCTCAAATTCAAGGGTGCGCCATATCGTGTGCGCCCACTTCCCCCGAAAGAGGAAGTCTCTTGATGACTGACACCCAAACGCTCGCCCGCGATTCAGCGGAAGTCACACTGCCTAAAGCGCCTTCGCGGCCTTTAAGCTCTGCTGTAGGCGCACGCTTCTTTAAGGCCTGTGAGCAGATCAAGGTCGGCACGCTGCATGTGACTGCGCCCGATGGCCAACGCCGCCATTTTGGTTCCGGATCGCCTGAAGTGCATTTCCACATCCATGATTGGTCGGCCATTGCCGCCGTCGCCGCGAGGGGCGATATCGGGCTGGGTGAGGCCTATATCAACGGTCTATGGGATTGCCCTGATATTGATGCCATGACCCAGCTGGCACTGCTGAATGAGGATGCATTCTCAGGCCACCTACATGGCTCATTCCTGAACCGCGCAATCTTCTTGCTGACAGACCGGATGATTCGCCGGAATTCGAAACGTGGCAGTGCCAAGAATATTCAGGCGCATTATGACGTCGGCAATGATTTCTACAGCCTTTGGCTGGACGAAAGCATGACCTATTCAAGTGCGTTGTTTGACCAGCCGGGCCTGACGCTGGAGGGCGCGCAGGCGCGGAAATATCAGCGGCTTTTGGATGTCACTGCGCGGCCTGGCGGCGGCGGTAAAACGCTGGAGATCGGCTGCGGCTGGGGTGGGTTCGCTGCGGCAGCGCTGGCTGATGGTCGGGACCTCACCGCAATCACCATCTCGCCGTCACAAAAGGCCTATGCCGATGTGCGGCTTGGCGGCAAGGCCGATATCCAGCTTTGCGATTACCGGGATATTGAAGGCCAATACGACGCCATCGTCTCCGTTGAGATGATAGAGGCTGTGGGTGAGCGCTATTGGCCAACATATTTCGAAACCCTGAAGCGCTGCCTGGCGCCAGAAGGCAAAGCTGCCGTCCAGGCGATCATTGTCGAGGATGAGTTGTTCCCGGACTACCGCAAGCGCTCAGACTTCATCCGGCACTACACATTCCCAGGCGGCATGCTGCTGGCACCAGGACCAATGGCCGAGGCTGCAAAGAATGCAGGCCTTGCCGTGAACAATGTCTTCCGGTTCGGCCAAGACTATGCCGAAACACTGCGCCGCTGGACGGCAGCCTTCGAAGATGCCGCTCCCCAGATCCGTGCGCTTGGCTACCCAGAAACATTCCTGCGGAGCTGGCGCTTCTATCTGGCGATCTGCACTGCCGCGTTTCAGACAGCGCGGACTGATGTCATTCATATGGAGTTTAGCCATGCGTAAAGCCGTATTCACGCTCGCTGCCCTTCTAGCTATCCCTGCTCAAGCCAATGATGCCCAAGCCTCCCCCGTTGAGATCGAGCCGTCCTTGCGACAGGTCGGTCAGGCTGAGTTCCGTTACCTGTTCTGGGACATCTTCAATGCGAGCTTGTATGCCGCTGGCCAAACATTTTCTTGGCAAGCGCCGTTTGCACTCTCGCTTGAATACCGCCGGGATTTCAGTGCGGAGGATTTGACCAAGGAAACCATCAAGTCTCTGGACCGGATGACCGATTGGCCGAAAGCTGAACTTGCGACCTTCCGCACAACGCTCGCACCCTGCATGGCGAATGTGCGTGATGGTGACCGCTTCACGGCCGTTAGCCCGGATGCGGATACAGCAGTCCTGTTCCTGAATGGCAAAGAACGCTGCCGCCTGGAAAAATCCAACATTCGCCGTGATTACTTCAGCATCTGGCTAAGTCCGAATGGTGATTTCCCGGAAGAAACCCGCAAGCTGCTCGGCAC
>CAJXVF010000495.1 GCA_913060845.1 uncultured Alphaproteobacteria bacterium
GAGAGGTCTCGTGGGCTCGGAGATGTTTATAAGAGACAGGTCCACAATCACTTCAACTTTGAACGTCATCTCGTCAGCTGCAAAATCTACAAGCAGAACAGATCTGCAGCCCTAGCCGATTGGCGCTTACTCGTCGCCTGAACCTCAAGCAATGTGGAATTGCAGAGACCCATTGTCATTGGTCTGACAGCGCCGTTTTAGGCTCTTCTGTTTCCGGCTTGGCCTCATCGCGGCTCTGATCGCGGCGGGCTTCAGCCTTGGCGGCCTTCTTTTCTTTCTTCTCGATTTCACGCTGACGGCGTTCGAAATCATAGTTTGGCTTTCTCGCCATAGGCTATCTCCCTTTACTGCCAACCTGTCTGGCTCGGCGTTGTTAGTCTATATCCTTCTTCACTTGCAGTCAGCGGCCGCCTTGGCGATATGCTGTCTCAGAAAAGCGAAATTTCACCGTAAAGCGGATGGAATTCGGCGGGAAACGCAACGGCATCAAGCGAACTTGATTTGAACGTCTTTTCTCAGTCGGCGAGCATTTCCTCGACGGCACGGAATTACAGTGTGAAGCAGGCATAGAGCCAGACTGCACGCACGACCACCAATGGTGGAAAGCGATTGCGCTAGAAGGACACTGGCTGCATGGACTAATCTTACCTACCGAACAGCGCAGTCGCGGTCAACGGGTCAACGCCGCATGGATTTGTCGGCTTTGCGTGCTGCTTTGTTGCTGAGCTTGCCAGGTGTTAGGGCGGCGGTGTTGTGACGGTTTTCGTGGTCGAGCTTTTGCCAGCGATCGACACGGGCCTGACTAACTGATCCAAGCTTCACAGCTGCCTGAATAGCACAGCCGGGTTCGCTTGCGTGTTGGCAATCTCTGAAGCGGCATTGCTCGGTGAGAGCTTGCAGGTCGGCGAAAACCGCCGCGACGCCGTCTTCGGCGTCAGTCATTTGGAGTTCCCGCATGCCGGGTGTGTCGAGAATGGCGCAGCCGCTTGGGAGCAGGTGAAGGTGGCGGCGGGTCGTGGTGTGGCGGCCCTTGGCGTCATCCTCACGGATGGCCTGAGTTTCAATGTCCTGATTGCCGGAGAGCGTGTTGGCGAGGGTCGATTTCCCAACGCCGGAGGACCCGAGGAAGGCGACCGTTTGGCCGGGCGCGCACCACTCCGCCAAGGTCGCTTCCGCCGCGGCTTCATGGGCATTCAGGAATATAACTGGCGCCAGATGCTCAATTTCTTTGGCCGCCTCAACATAAGCGCCTGCATCATCGCATAGATCGACCTTTGTAAGAAGGATGACCGACGTCACGCCGGCTTCGATCGCCATAGCGATATAGCGCTCCAAGCGAGCAATGCTGAAATCCTGATTGCAGGAGGAAACTATGAATGCTGTGTCGATATTGGCCGCGATCATCTGTATACGCCGCTCCAGACCTGGCGCACGGCGTTTGAGCAGGCTTTTCCGCTCCAGCAGACGGCTTGTGTCCGGCTCGGCAGGGTCGAGCAGAAGCCAATCGCCGACCACCACATCGGGCCGGCCAGGGATTATCAAGTCAACTTCATCGCCCATGACATGTAGTGTACCCCGGTGGGCACCCACAATTCTGACAGGCTTGGACCCGCTGGCCGCGTCGGCCTTTATCTGGTCTGCGTAGAGCGGCTGCCAGCCGAGAGCTGCCAGAACGTCGGACTGGCCGGCAATGTCTTCGGGTGGCGGGAGCCGCCCATCATTTGATATCATGAAGGTGTGCGATCCTGTTCAGCCTAGGAGATTTCCTGAGGCGCAATTGGGCGGGAGATAGCTAGCCGCTTGACGTCTGGCAGCGGCCCTTGGCCGAGCCTCCTTGCAGGCCAAAGCAGACGCGTCACGACCATCCTTCATATTACATGGCCGCCGATCTGTCCGTCATCAAATGATTTGGAGCTATTGTAGTTTCGATTTAGCGAAGGATTGCACTCATATGATTGTGGATGATTATGATGCTGCTTTTTGATGAAGCAAGCGCCATTGATCGATGGTCATTTGCTTTGATATGCAGTCGTTCTTTTTGGATGGCCTGGCCTCTGCCGAAGTAGACGTCGGCCGGGGGCAGTTTATCGATACTCTCGTGATGGGCATAGTCAGAGCAATCTGACTTGAGCCGCTGAGCGGCGATCCATAGCCTTTATGGGTGAGAAATCCATTCCGCTGCTTCAATGGTTCGCCCGAGATGATCCGTCTCACGGTCATGATGTACGTTCGTTATCCGCTGTCACTGCGCCAAGTTGAAGACATTCTGTTTGAACGGGGCATCGACATCAGCCACGAGACCGTCCGGTTCTGGTGGAACCGTTTCGGTCCAATGTTTGTTGCGGAGATACGCAAACGCCGCGTTTACCGGCGGTCGTATTCGCTTTTGCTCTGGCATGTCGGGAGGTCTTCTTACGGATCAATGGCGTCCAACATTATCTATTCGGGAGCGGTCGATCACGAGAGTAAGGTCATCGAAGTCCTTGCTTCAAAACAGAGAAACGGCAAGGCAGCGCTTAAGTCTCTGCGACGTGCGATTTCGCGGTATGGCAGCCCGCAGGTCATCGTGACCGATTGCCTGGCATCTTATGGGGCAGTGCTCAAAACGCTCAAGATCAAGTTTCGCCAACGGTGCGGGCGCTGGTTGAATAATCGAGCAGAAAACTTGCACCAGCCGTTCTGAAGACGGGAAGGGGCCAACGCCAGAGTTCGAGATATCAAGACTCTGCAGAAGTTTGCCTCCAGCCACGCCGCCGTCCGTAATCACTTCAACCTCGAACTCCATCTCGTCAGCCGCGATATCTACAAGCAGAACCGGTCTGCAGCCGTGCCTGAATGGCGTAGACTTGCCGGCTGAATAACAGGCGATGCGGAATTGCAGAGACCTTTGTTATTGGTGTGACGGCGAACAAAACTCCACCATCGATTTTTAAGACTAGAGCGGATTTGGATTTGATTGAATCGTTTGGGATTCCCTTGGTAGGGAAT
>CAJXVF010000496.1 GCA_913060845.1 uncultured Alphaproteobacteria bacterium
TAAGTCATTGAAAAATATGGTGCCGACGCGCGGAATTGAACCGCGGACCTACTGATTACGAATCAGTTGCTCTACCCCTGAGCTACGTCGGCAAAATATATGGTCCAGCGCTGTTATGGCCGGAACCGGAGGGTGATGTAGCAAATTCGGGGGGCTGTCCGCAATAGGGTATCTGGGCGGCTGGTTGGCTGGATGCGGTGGCATGTGAGCTAGCAAGCCGCTTGGCGTTAGCGCAGCTTGGAAACGCGATACATCCAGGTCTTCCCGCGCACTTCAACCCAGCGATAGACCAGGGCGGAAATTGCTGTGATGACCAGCAGCAGCAGAATGTTGAGTGGGATTGCGAATGACGTTTGGATGAGAGGGTATTCGCCGGTCAAATAGACGGTATCCATCTTCAGGATGAACCGGCAGAGATTACTGACCGCGATCATGATAATCGCGTGGACCATGTAGATCGAATATGAGATTTCACCGACATAACGGATCGATCGGGTGTTCATTACGGTGCTGATATACCCACCACCTGAAGCGAACACATAGATCAACGCGCCGAAGCCTGCGATAAATGCAAGTTGCCATTCTGGGTGATTGAAAGACTGCGAGACCGCAACAACAACCGCAACCACGACGACCGCTTCTAGCGCTGTCGCGGGCGTCCTGGCCAAGCGCCAAGGCTTTGATCGGAACCCGATATAGAGCGCAGCGCCCGTAAAGAAGCTGGCGAAGCAGCGCAGAATGCCGAAGTCTGTCGTGAACAATATCCCGTGCTCACTCCCCATTTTCGCCAGGACATAGATCGCTGCTAGGGAAGCCGCTGCAACGAGCAGAAAGACCAGTGCGGCGTGCGCCCGGAATGCCCATGTCAGCAAAAAGAACATGAGATATGTGAAGAACTCGACGCTGATGCTCCAGGCCGGTCCATTCCAGGTCAATGTTTCAAGGAAACCCATGGAATGCAGCAGGATCAAGTTCAAGCTAAATGAGGCGAAATTGTTGCGCTCTGTTGGATCAGCGCCAATGCCGTACATCTCAAACACACCGAGCCGCACCAGGACGAATGGAACCCATACGACCAGCATGAACAGATGCAACGGATACAGGCGCGCCAGCCGCAGCAAGGTGAAATTCTGGAAGCCTAGCCCCGCACGGATTTTATCAAGATAGGCATGGGCGATCACGAAGCCTGAAAGGACGAAGAAGAAATCAACGAAGATGGCACCTTGCTTGACGATCATTAGCTTATCGCCGTCCACAAACGGTGCGTGAAACCAGGCGACAATTAAGGCGGCCACACCGCGCCATGACTCTAACGCGCCGAAGAATACGCGTCCTGTCTCGCCCTTCGCCATTACGCCCACCGACCGCGCATAGGTGCGAACAGCCTTAAAGCCAGAACGATCAGAACCATCGGGATAACCACCAGCACGTAGGTTTGCGGCGAGCCGACATTAATACCACCAGGGAAAACGAAAAGCCCGACGACGATGCTCATCATTAGGGACCAAGGATTGCGCCACATATCATCATAAGCATCCCGCGCCGCCCGCAGGACATAGCCGGACGCGGCCCCGCCAAGTGCCACACCCGTCCAGCCAAAGTTCACGAGCCACTCACCCACCAAGGTGATGGGCCAGCCATTCACGGTTTCAGGCTCATAGATTTGCCGGAACCATGCGCCAAGCGCTGAGACAGGCGGATCTGGCCAGATGGCGCGTGGCACCAAGGCCGCGATGCCGGCAGCGAAATCCTCTCCCCACCGGAGGCCAGCCGATAGATCGAAATCCCGCATGACCAGCAGCAATGCGTCGAGTTGCGAGCCGTGCATGGAGATCGCAATTTGGCGCCATATGTTCACGCCTTCTAGCTGGCTGATAACGCCTTCGGGGAACAGCAGAACGTCACGCGCGACCCGTAAGCCCAGGAATATCGCAAGCATCCCCGTCGCCAAAAGGCCCAGCCGGGTTACGGATAATCGGGCGACGAAGTAATGATACCCGGCAATCATGCCGACGGCTGACATCGCGACAGAATATCGTTGGCCCCAGGCGTAAATACCGAATGCGTTGACGATGAAGCACAGCACGATCGCCAAACTCCACCAGTTGGGTATGACCAGCAGGCGAACCCGCCGCAAGTAGGACAGGTAGTACAGCACGAATATCGACAAGAGCACGCCGACAACAGCGAACTGCCTAAGAAAACAGAACCCGGCAACTGCTTTTTCCGCTTTCACGAAACGGATGGATTCCGCCAATCCACCGCCCGAGGCCGCAAACAGCCCGAACGTGACAGCGCCTGCCAATGCAGTCACTGCGGCCAGGCCTACCATTACGAAGATCGGGCTTGGCTCACCCTCCAGCCTTGGCAGCATGGCCGCGACAGGACCACCGACAGCGCCCCCGACTGCAGCGCCTAAGCCAAACCCTGCAAGCCATACCAATGCGCCAGCCTCTGCCATCAGAAGCAGCTGAAGATGCCCGTCTGGGAACAAATAATCCGGCGTGGCGCTATCCAGTCCGATGGCGAGTTAGATTGGGCGAAATACGAACCCAAACCCGCTCAGCAATAGCGCCAGAAAGACCACATCGAAACGGCGGCGCACGTAAATGCACGCAAGAATCATGATCGCGCCAAATACTGCCAGGACGGACAGAACTGCGAGCACGCGTTCCATGTTTAACGATGCTCCCTCGGCTGTTCAGCGCCCTTGCAGGTGCGCCAGCCTATTTGTACGGATCCGCCGCATCGCGGAGGCCATCGCCCAGGAAGTTGAATGCCAGGATGGTCAAAATAACCGGTGCCACAGGCAGCATCAGCCAAGGATAAAGCGCCACCACGTTGATGTTTTGCGCCTCAGCCAGCAGTACACCCCAACTGGTGATAGGCGGTCTCAAGCCTAGCCCCAGGAATGACAGTGCGGTCTCACCAAGGACTGTCTCTTATACACATCTGACGCTGCCGACGAATAGAG
>CAJXVF010000497.1 GCA_913060845.1 uncultured Alphaproteobacteria bacterium
AAATACTTGATCAGCTCAATCTGAATACTTCGCGGAAGCCTACTCCGCCGACGCACCCTAACCATATGACCTGCATAGCCTTTCTTAGCTATCTAGGCCAGCCCCTAGAATTAACGATTTTATGGAGTTGATTGACCGTCGTGCATGACTTGATCCGCATATCGCCAGACGCCGCGCGCATGATGCCGCCGGCCATGGTTGCGTCCGTACAGGGCGTGCGGCCAGGCGATGAACGGTCACATCATAGTGCGCGGACTGACTCCTATAACGCTTCCTCCCAGCACAGCCGCTTTCTTGATGATGAGGTTGAGGTTCTTGGCCTCGGCGGTCGCGGTCGTTCGGTCGTTTCCCTGCCATCAAGCGCCTTCTTTGCCCAGCATCTAAGCCAGAATCCAGAACCAAAGATGGATGGTGCCCGCCAAGCGCGGACCGCTGACGGCGCTTATCGGAATGCTGCGGACCTAGGCGTTAGCTTGATGAGCCCAGATCCAATCTCTATGGCGATCTAACGCAGTTGAGGTCGGTTGTCGGTCCAAGGTTGGGCCACTTCATAAGCTGCTGATGCAGCGAGCAATTCCATATCAGAAAGCCACGGCCCGACCAATTGAAGTCCGCCTGCGGGCAGGCCGGCATCAGTGAATCCATTCGGCAGGGTCACTGCTGGATGGCCGGTCAGATTGAACGGATGGGTATAGGGATACCAACCGTCGCGCAGGCCGCCTGCATCACCGCCGTCGATCATGACGGGCTCGAACGGGTTTTGGTCCGCCGGTAAGGCAGGGGCGGCGAGGGTTGGTGTCGCCAGGAAATCCAAATCCTCGAACCATGATTGGACTTGCCTGAATAAGCGCGTGCGGGCTTCCATCGCAGACTGCACTTCTGTTGCACCGAAGCTTCGGCCTTCGCCCATCCAGCGGCGGAGCGTGTCGGACATCTGATCGCCCAGCTTTTGTTCAACGTCAGCGAACCGGGTTACCCAGATCGAGAATGTCAGCGGACCCCATACAGGAAGCGTGTTTTCAAACGGATCATCCCGCTCCACCAATTCGGCACCAAGGCTTTCCAGCACGCCGAGGGAGGATTTGAACGCTGCTTCCGTATCCGGGTCAACGCGCTCATTGCCCATCCGCGTACGCCAGCCGATGCGCTTGCCTTTGAGGTCCACGGGCTGGGCACCGGCTTCCGCCAGGCCCTGCAAGTCGCGCCCAAGCGAATCGGGGTCGCTGGCGTGCGGGCCAGCCATCACATCCAACATCAGCGCTGCATCTGCGACCGTGCGAGCGATAGGGCCGACATAGGCCAGCAGGCCGAATACATCAGGCGTTTGATCATGGGGTACGACGCCGAGCGATTGTTTGACGCCGACAAGCCCGCAAGCTGCTGCCGGGATACGCGTCGACCCGCCGCCATCTGTTCCAACGCCCAACGGTCCAGCCCCATTGGCAACGGCTGCGGCACCACCACCAGACGAGCCACCCGTTGTCCGCGTCCTGTCCCAAGGGTTAAGCGTGCGGCCATAAAGCGGCGCTTCGGTTAGCGGCTTATGACCGAATTCGGGCGTCGTCGTTTTGGCGAATATATTGGCACCAGCGTCACGTAAACGGGCGACCGCAACGCAATCAGCGGTAGGGACGTTGTCCTTGTAGTAGAGGCTGCCGAAAGTCGTGCGCAGGTCTTTCGTATTGCAAAGGTCCTTAACGGAGACCGGAACCCCAAAAAGCGCACCGGCCGCTGCGCCTTGCATCAACGCGGATTCCTGCTCCCTGGCAGTTTCCATCGCCCGTTCGCCATCCAAGGTGATGAAGGCGTTGCAAGCGGCCTGGGTTGCGTCTGCCGCTGTGAGCACAGCCTCCATAACCTCAACCGGTGAGACTGCGCGCGATTTGACTAGGGCTGCGAGTTCGGTTGCGGGTGTCTGTGTGAGATCGCTCACGCGGCCGATCCCTGGACAACCCCAAGCGCCACGCCGTCATGACTTGGGTCACCACCGCCGCTCAATGTGCCGTCTGGATCGATTTTGATGGCGTGTGGGGCCGCAAACGCAAAGGTGAGAGGGGATCGAACGACTTGGTAGCCCTCAGCTTCCAGCGGCTCTGTCGTGTAGCTTGGAATGCGGTTGGTGATGTCGAGCGCACTACTGGTGGAAGAGAAGCGCGGCGCTGCCGTGGCTTCAACGGGCGACATATCGAAATCCAACATGTTCAGGATAACTTGCAGCACGCCCATCGCGATCTGTGTGCCGCCGGGTGCGCCAAGCGCAATCCTTGGCTCGTCGCCATCAAACACGATGGACGGGCAAAGGGACGTGAACCGGCTCTTGCCCGGCGCTACGGACCCAGCCTGGCCTGGACGCGGATCAAACACCGCCATGCAGCCATTATACATGAAGCCCAGGCCATCGGTGATCACGCCAGATGGCATGCCAAGCGAATGGGTCATGGTGACGATATTGCCGTCCCGGTCGCGCACAACGACGTGGGTCGTGTCTTTAGGCTCAGCCATGCCGCCCTGATAGCGCTTGACGCTGGCCCTCTCTCGGGCAGTGATCCGCTTAGCGACATCTGTGGCGTAGTCTTTGGAAAGCAGGCGGTCCAGCGGCACATCGACAAAAGCGGGATCGCCCACATGGGCGTCCTTATCGATGGTTGCTTGCTTCATGGCTTCAGAAACAATTCGGAGATATTCGGTTTCGTTGTGGCCAATACCTGCCAGATCGAAGTTTTCCAGGATGTTAAGCATTTCCAACAACTGCACGCCGCCGCCTGGAGGCCGGTTGGAGGCGATGCGGCGGCCACGATAGGTGGTCCACATCGGCTCACCGCGCACGAGCCGATAGGATTCAAGATCGCTTTTGCGCATGAGGCCGCCATTCGCAGCCATGTCAGCATCGATCTGGTCTGCGATTTCACCATGGTAGAAGATGTCCGCGCCGCCCTTTGCGATCCGCCGGAGGGTTTCTGCCATGTCTGGAAT
>CAJXVF010000498.1 GCA_913060845.1 uncultured Alphaproteobacteria bacterium
CGAGATGTAGAGAGGTCTCGTGGGCTCGGAGATGTGTATAAGAGACAGTTTGAAACCGGGCGCAGCTGTCGGTGAAATCAGTTTTCTGCAAGATGCTTTGACAACGGCGAGCGCCGCAGCGGCAGAACCAACACGCTGCCTAGCATTCCCGACAACGGCGCTCAGGGCGCTGCTGGCAAGGCATCCATCCATGCGACTGTCCATGACAGGCCTGCTCTCTGGCGACCTGGCGGCGAAGCTAGCCGGTGCGCGGTGAATGTCGCGCGCGAGAAAGCTATATAACACTTGGGTTTTATTTTTGGAAAAATGAATTAATACACAAGCATATTATGTGTATTAAGCCGTATTAGTATCAAATTCATAGTTAATTTCCCCAATACCCAGGCGCTTATTTAATCCGATATCGTCCCTTTGGTTTTGAAGAGCAAGCACGTGCGCTTACCAAAGCGTGTCCCCAATTGGGAATGCGTCTTGCGGAGGGCGGTTACAGCCGAAGCTGGCAGTGGCATTGGGCTCATCGCATGCATGCGTCTTCGAACGGCTGAGGCCCAGTTTTATTTGGGTTTTGACAGCCAGCCGTTAACAGTTAGCGCAAACCTGCGCCGACGCATTTCGGGGAATGTCCGATGGTTCTTGGCTTAGTTTTCTTCTTATCGATGGCAGCACTTATTCTAATCCGGCAGTTGCCAGTGATCGGCGAGCACGCGCCGCTGCTGGTCGAGCTTGCACCAGTATTCGCAGTGATGTTGACGGTCGGATCTATGATCGCATGGCGCTGCAAGGAACCGATGGAATAAGCAATCATGCGCTCTAGCTGGCAAAAGCGGTTTCAGGAAGCTGAAGCGGCTTTCGCTGCGTTGCGCCTATGATCAATTTTGGCAATGAATGCTTTGGCGCGGGCGACTGGGTCGCCGAAATATTGATCAGGCCCGCGCATTTTTCTTTGATTGAGCGCATGGGTATCAAGCAGGTCAAAATCTGACTGCTCTAGCGTGCAATTCCAACCACCGGGATATTGCTCAGCCCATCCCGTAGTATGGCGACGCAGCAAGCGTTCGCGTTTTACATATCCCCGATAATCAAACGCGATGTCGCCATTGGTGACGTAGATATGATTTCCAGAAAAACCATCGCCCGGGATGATGCGTTCAGGAAAGAACCCCGGCAGCGGCGGATTTTGTAGATAGACGCCAGCCAAAATATGGCACGCGCCAAACCCGAAGAATACGCGGTCCGGCAAAGCCCAACGCCGTTTCGGATCCTGCTTGATACCAGGCTTTAGCTGATAAATTGCTCGGATCAGCGCGTGCCGATCTAGTACCGGTCTACCCGGAAGGGTGTGAGGTCAATTTCTGGATCACGCCCGGCGACAAGGGCTGCAATATGACGGCCTGTAACAGCACCACCTGTCAGGCCGAGATGACCGTGGCCAAACGCGTAAAACACACGGGCATGATGCGGGGAGCCAGAAATGACTGGCAGGCTGTCCGGTGTGGCGGGCCGTTGGCCCATCCAGCGTTCAGCGTCAGATGTATCCACCTCCCGGAACACTTGGGATGCGTGGGTTAGTAGCTTGTCGGCGCGGCCCCAGGTTGGCGGCGCTTCAAGGCCAGCGAACTCAACTGTACCGGCCAGACGAAGGCCTTTTTCCATAGTCGTCGTCATGAACTTCCGCTCATTGAAGCTGACGGGCCGGCGCGTCGTGAAGCCAGGGTTTGGCAGCATCATGTGATACCCGCGCTCACTTTCAAGCGGGAATCCGTCGCCAAGCTGTTGGGAAAGCCTGGCTGACCATGCGCCCGCCGCGATCACCAGCCTGTCCAACTTCAGGTCGCCCTGGCTGGTTTTTAACGTGTGTGGGCCATCCGGGCCGACCTCAAACCCCAACGCCTTTGCTTGGATAATTTCTGTGCCCATGGCTGCAGCCTGTCGCGCATACGCTTCCGTTAGCGCGCCTGGATTGGCGGTGTGGCCGCTATTCGGCACCCATGTCGCGTGCTTGAAAATGGGTGCTAGGCCCGGTTCCAGTTGCGCGATTTCCTCAGGCCCCAACTCGTGGATTTCATGCCCAGCGGCGCGCATGCGTTGGCGCCCAGTGGCGTCACTGTTGAAGTTTGCATCGGTTTCATACAGCGAAAGCCAGCCCTGGCGGTGTATCAGGTGCTTAACGCCGGCAAGCTCGGCCAATTCCTCATGGGCGTCGATTACAGGCGCATGCAGTGCAGCGAGCGCCTTGGATTGGTCGGCGATGCGGGCTGGTGTTCCGGCGGCAACGAATTTCATCAGCCACGGCAACGCTTTTGGCAGATAGCGTTTACGGAGTGCGAGCGGTCCCAATGGGTCCAGCAACCAGCCTGGAATCTGCTTCAGCATGCCCGGCCCAGCCATTGGATTGATTGACTGCGGGGAGATGGCCCCAGCATTGCCGTAGGATGTCTGCGAGCCAGGTGCTTCAGAATCCAGCAGCGTTACACGCCAGCCGTCCTGCAGGAGATGCAAAGCGGTAGACGCGCCGACAATGCCAGCACCGATGATCGTGACATGACCGTCCCGGCCGGTTCCGTTTTCCGCGTTCATGGCCTCAACCTCCCTAGAGAATCTGTGTGACGAAGCTTATACGTTTCGTACTGAATGGGGAGGCTCTGTGTTTGGCGAATGTCGTGCTTGGGCTGATTGGCGACAACATTGCAGAATCGCGCGAGCCAATGCTGCACCAGTTGGCAGGCGATCTGGCGGGGATAAATGTTCGCTATGACATGCTGATCCCACCGGCTTTGAACCAAGCTTTTGACACTGTATTCGAAACTGCTTCAGCGGAGCGCCACGGCCTCAATATCACGCTGCCCTATAAGGAACGCGTCGTCGCCAAGTTGCAGATCAATGATCCATTGGTGCGGGCCATAGGTGCGGTGAACACGACCGATACCGGTGAAAAACTATCGTTTGGCTGTCCGGTTGCCGTCACGCACA
>CAJXVF010000499.1 GCA_913060845.1 uncultured Alphaproteobacteria bacterium
GAGGTCTCGTGGGCTCGGAGATGTGTATAAGAGACAGCTACATCGCCGTCCGCCCACCATCGATAGGCAGCAAAACCCCGGTCATGAACGTCGCCTCATCTGATGCCAAATAAACGGCGGCGCTTGCAACGTCATCTGGCACAGCGAGGCGGCCTAATGGAATAGTGGCGGTGAAGCGTTCGCGTTTGGCGTCTGTGATCTCGCCGACAACGCCCTCGAATAACGGTGTTTCTGCAGCAACTGGGCAAAGCGCGTTGACGCGGATGTTTTTGGCCGCAAGCTCCGCCGCCATAGTTAGCGTCAAGCTGCACGCCGCCGCCTTCGAGGCATTATACCAAGCTGCACCCGCCCTTGGCCGCAACCCAGCGACAGACGCCGTATTGATGATTGACCCGCCACCGTTCGCCGCCAAATGCGGGATCGCGGCGCGGCTGGTGAGCAGCCAGCTTTTGACGTTGACGTTGAAGATGAGATCAATCTCATCCTCCGTCACGTCCTCAAAATTGTTGATGTACTGGGGGGCGCCTGCGTTATTCACCAGGATATCGAGCTTGCCAAAAGCATCCACGGTCGCAGCGATCATCGCGTCCGCTTCCGCCGCTTTGGTGACGTCCGCGCCGATGGAGCGGGCCGCATCGCCAATGCTGTCAGCAACCGCCTTGGCACCCGCTGCATTCATATCGGCCACCATGACCTTCGCACCTTCCGCCACGAACCGCCGCGCCATTGCTTCGCCGAAGCCCGATGCGCCGCCCGTAATGACAGCCACTTTATCTTTGAGCATGGATCAGGCCTCCCCATTCATCCAAGAGACGATCAAGCGGTAGGCGATCGAGTCCCGGCGCGGCAGTTTCATGCCAATGTCTTCAAGGTTATCGAGCTGGCTGCGATGGACCCAGCGCGCATCCTCCATCTCTTCCTCGTCGATCATGATTTCCTCGGTTTCCGCTTCTGCATGGAAGCCCAGCATCAATGAGGCCGGGAACGGCCAAGGCTGGGACGCCCAGTAACGCACCTTCATCGGATCAACGACGACCGCCGTTTCCTCCAGCACTTCGCGGGATACGGCTTCCTCCAGCGTCTCCCCAGTCTCAACAAACCCTGCGAGCGTTGAATACATACGCGGCATGAAGTGGGGGGAGCGGCCTAGCAGGCAAT
Source organism: uncultured Alphaproteobacteria bacterium (assembly GCA_913060845.1). Lineage (GTDB taxonomy): Bacteria > Pseudomonadota > Alphaproteobacteria > Bin95 > Bin95 > VMCJ01. Next base: position 1,159 of record CAJXVF010000499.1, read on the forward strand.
TGTCGCCTTTGTAGACCAGCATGATCACCGCCGGGTCTGTGCGCGGGAAATTCAGGGAATTGCAATCAGGGTTGACGCAGCGGCGCTGGCTACCGGCTTTCTCCGCCTTCGATTCTGCGCCGCACACGCCGCAGAAGCCATTTTTATTGTGCCAAAACATCAGCCCGCGCGCATGGGCCAAGATGGAGCCTTCCTCCCGTTCTAACGCGGGACCAACTTTGCGCAGGTCTTCAAACGTGCCGTGAGAATCAATATGCGGGTGGGCTTTGTATGGGTCTTCGTGATGGGAAAGATCCACGCCGAAATAGGCCACGCCCTTCTTCATGCCGAGGAAAGAATGATGTCGCCCTGCGTCCAGCAGTTCCTTCGCCTCACCAACAGTTGGCAGCAGTGCGCCATCTGCCTCATTGTGGACCAGGCTTTTGTCTTTCCAGACTGCGACGATGCGGCTTTCAGAATCATAGAGCTTGTTGTTCATCCATCCGTCGTCAGCACGGCGGTGGGACAGGCGGTCAAGCGGTGCGCCTGTATACCCAAGCGCCTTGGAGACACCGGCTTTCGACTGATCAGGATCGGACATAAGAATTCTGCTTTCGGAACTATTGGTCAGCCAAGCTTAGAGCGGGATTAGCGGCGTTGGAAGCGGGGACCCTGCAGAACAGAAACCCTATCCCCGGCCCAAGAATGGCATCTTCGTCGCCATCACCGTGATCGTTTGCACGTTCGCATCCAACGGCAACCCGGCCATATAGACAATCGCATCGCCGACAGCCTTCACATCCATCACAGGCTCTTCCTGCATAGAGCCATCCGGCTGAATCACGCCTTCTTTCATGCGCTGCGTCATTGGCGTTTCGGCATTACCAATATCGATCTGGCCGACAGCGATATTGTAGGCACGACCATCGAGGCCCGTCGCCTTGGTCAGCCCCGTGATCGCGTGCTTAGTAGAAGTATAAGGTGACGAAAATGGCCTCGGCACATGGGCGGAGATTGATCCATTATTGACAATCCGCCCGCCCATTGGATCCTGCGCCTTCATCATGCGAAAGGCTTCCTGACTGCAGAGGAACGGACCGGTCAAGTTAACGTCCACGCAACCCTGCCATTGCTCAACGGTCAGGTCTTCGAATGGAATCGGCGGGGTGCCGGCACCCGCATTGTTGAAGAGGAAGTCCAACCGACCAAAGGCTTGTTTCGTTTGCTGAAACAGCGCCGCGACTTCGGCAGCCACGGTCACATCTGTCGGCACGCCAATAGCACGGTCCGGACCAACGCCTGCCTCGGCAATGACATCTGCGAGCGCAGACGCCCGCCGCCCGGCCAACGCCACGTCCCACCCATCCGCCAGCAGCCCCATCGCCGCCGACCTGCCAATGCCAGAGCCTGCGCCCGTGACCACTGCTACTTTCATATTGTCAGCCATGCCAACGTCCCCTCTTAATATCTTGATCCATGTGTATTGAGCGCCAAATCTAACGTCATCTATCAAATGCCGCCTGCTTGGCCTCTGGAATGATTCGCGCCATGCTAGCAGCCTGAATTTCAGGAGACCTAGAATGCCGTTCGATGTCCAGCAGCCGCAAGCCTATCAACACCTGACCACCCGTCCAATTTCGGGCGGCGTCGGCGCTGAGATTGAAGGCGTAGACCTTGCAGACGCCCCGCCCCATGTGATGGCGGAGGTGCATCAGGCGCTGTTGCAACATGGCGTGATCTTTTTTCGGGATCAAGAATTGCGCCCCGAAGAATTGATTGCCGCCGCCAAATGCTTCGGCCCGCTGAACATTCACCCCATATATCTACCG
>CAJXVF010000500.1 GCA_913060845.1 uncultured Alphaproteobacteria bacterium
CGAGATGTAGAGAGGTCTCGTGGGCTCGGAGATGTGTATAAGAGACAGGTGCCGATGCACGCTGACGATTACATTCACCGTATTGGCCGAACCGGTCGGGCTGGACGGTCGGGCAAGTCCTATACGCTCGTCACCAGTGATGATGACAAATACCTGGCTGGCATCGAAAAGCTGATTGGCCGCGAAATCCCTCTGCTTGAGATGGACACTCCACGCCAACAGGCTCCAGCTGAACCAGCTGTTGCGGAAGAAAAAGAAGAGCGCCCTCGCCGTACCCGCACGCGTCGCAGCAAACCAGTTGCAGATGCAGCACCTGAAGCAGCGGCAGAAGCGGCCCCTGCAGCAGAGGAAACGCCTGCAGCTGAAGCAACGCCGGTCGTGGCTGAAGAAAAGCCGGCACGCGCGCCGCGTCGGTCTAGGCGTTCAAAGAAGGCTGAAGCCGAGGATGCGCAGCCAACTGAAGCCGCTGCGCCGAGTGAAAACATGCCGAGTGAGAAACCGGCAAGCGAGAAGCCCAAGCCTCGCAAGAAGGCTGAGCCCCGTAAAAAGGCAGAACCGCAAGAAAAAGCGGACGCGCAGCCATATGATATCGGCGCGCACAATCCACAACCGGCGCCGAAGCCAGAACCGCGCCGCCGTGGCCGCCGTGACGATTCCAATCTGCCCGGCCCAAGCGCATTCACCGACGACGACACGCCGGCATTTCTACTGCGTCCAGCGCGAAAATCTGCCGCCGGTTAAGGCGCTTCGCCTGCTGGCGATCCAGCACGTTCTCCCATAAGATATATCAGAATCGGGCCGCAACGCGCGCGCCCGACCCAATGGGAGTGCGCTGGCGATGCGGACGATCTTCGTCAAGATTAAGTGTGAGCTGGGCAAAGCCTACGAAGTCGCTGACTCCGTTGTGCAGTCCGTCGACGAGGTGTCCGAAGTCTATTCCACGTCTGGCGATTATGACCTCATGGTCAAATGCTATCTGCAGGACGACGCTGACGTAGGGCGCTTCGTTACTGAGCAAGTGCAAACGCTTCCCCATATCAAAGACACCTTCACGCTGATCGCCTTCAAAGCGTTCCAGTGAACAAGAGCTATAGCCGGAGAGTGTGCCCGCATGTCTGAGCCCGAAGTAACAACGCCAATCACCGTCATCACCGGTTTCCTGGGGAGCGGCAAGACCACACTTCTGTCCAAGCTGCTGCGCAATCCAGGCATGGATAAAGCCGCTGTCATCATCAATGAGTTTGGTGAAGTCGGACTGGACCATGATCTGGTCGAGACCACGGGCGAAGAGCCTATCTTGATGGAATCCGGCTGCCTTTGCTGCACACTCCGCACGGATCTAGTGGAAACTCTCCACGACCTGTTTGGCCGCCGCGCCAGGGGGGATGTGCCTGAATTCGACCGGGTCGTCATTGAAACAACTGGCCTGGCAGACCCAGCCCCAATCGTTCACACGCTGATTGCAGATCCACTGATTGGACGCTGCTTCCACTTAGATTCCGTGATCGCAACTGTTGACGCCGCGACAGGCGATCAGACGCTGGATAATCACGAAGAATCTGTGCGCCAAGCCGCCATTGCCGATCGGCTGCTTATTACAAAGACTGACATCGCTGATCCCGCCGCGATCTCTGCATTGGACGAACGCCTGAACCAAATCAATCCGGGTGCCGACCGCTTCCGCGTGCTCAATGGCGAGATCGAACCGGCCCGCCTGTTCGGCGCTGGTCTCTATGATCCAGAAACCAAATCAGCCGATGTGCAGCGCTGGTTGAACGAAGAAGCCTATGCGGTCGAGGCTGCTGCAAAAGACGATGGCCATGACCACGCAAATGATCATGGGCACGATCATCATGGACATGATCACGGGCACGACCATGCGCACCACAATCACGATCATCACGACGGCATTCACGCATTCTGCCTCTACCGCGAAACATCTATGTCCTGGGAAAGCTGGGTCGGCTTTCTGCAGAGCCTGATCGACGCGCGCGGCCAAGATATGCTGCGGATCAAAGGCATTCTAAATGTAGACGGGGTAGACCAACCGGTCGCCGTCCATGGCGTGCAGCATGTTTTCCATCCGCCTGCGATCCTGGAAGCGTGGCCATCAGACGACCGCCGCTCCCGCCTCGTCTTCATCGCCAAAGACATTCCCGAACAAGTCATCCGCACCATGCTTGATAGCTGGGGTGCGGAAGTGAAAACGGATTAGGCCCATGAAAATCGCCCGGATCGACACCCACTGGATCGCAGTTCCTTTTGACCATGGCGGCCCTGCTTCCACAGGTTTCGGCGGACGCGCATGGGCGGATATGAACACGCTCATCATTGAGGTTGAGACTGATTGCGGCATCATCGGGTATGGCGAAATCTTCGGCCATAACGCGATCCCGTCTGCCCGGTCTGCGCTTGAAACGATGATCGCGCCTTTTGCCATTGGCCAGGATGCACGGGCGATCCAGCCGCTGATGCAGGAAATCCAGCGCACCAACCATAATTTTGGGCGCTATGGACAATCGATGTTCGCCATCTCCGGCCTGGACACAGCGCTCTGGGATATTGCGGGCAAAGCCGCTGGTTTGCCGCTCTGGCAATTGCTTGGTGGCACGGCGTCTCAGACCATCCCGGCCTATGCCAGCCTGATGCGGTATGCGGAACCTGAAGTCGTAGAAGAACGCACCGCTGCCGCAGTCGCAGAGGGCTATAAATACGTCAAACTACATGAACGCACTCCGGAAGCCGTAGGTGCTGCAAGGGATGGAGCGGGTGCCGCCCCTCGCATCATGGTCGACGTGAACTGCCCTTGGACCCCAAGCGAGGCGTGCAGCATGGCCGCCGCATTCGAACCCTATGATATCCACTGGCTCGAAGAACCCGTGTGGCCGCCAGAGAATTTTGACGGCCTGGCGGAAGTGCGCTCATCCGGCCTTATGGATATCGCGGCTGGCGAAAATGCCTCGAC
>CAJXVF010000501.1 GCA_913060845.1 uncultured Alphaproteobacteria bacterium
TTTCATATGTGATGCCTGCGACGACGAAATCGGCATCGTCACCAACCTCTACGCATCCGGCTGCCTTTAGTTCAGCTTTCATGGCTGCGGGACCAAGTGCATGAATGCGGGCACCAGGGGTTCGGTTCGCCATCCAGCGCGCCGTAGCCATGCCCGCCGTGATGATCTTGCTTTCTGGAATGTCATACCCAAGCTTTGCAAGCTTCGCGGCGTAGTCCGCCGCTGTTCGGCCTGCATTGTTGGTGACAGCAGCGATATCTAGACCTTGCGCGTTGGCCCAAGCAACAAACTCCGGGGCATTCGGGATTGGATCGGCATCCCGGTACAGCACACCGTCCAGGTCAAAAACCAACGCCTTGATGCCATTTAACGCCGCGTTCTCGCGCCATGCCCGCTTCAGATGTCGAAGCGGCGGTAGAGGTTCCGGCCAGCATTCCTCAGGCTTACGCAAAGGCAAAGTCATTTCAATCGGATCACGGCCAAGGGTCTGCCAACGCAACTGGGACCCATCCAATTCCATGGTCGCCCAGGCGCCAGAAGCCTCGCCATTCGTTGTGAAGCTTTCTGAAAGGGACTGGATTGTTACGTAGGGGATCGCATTGACGCGATGCATGGAATTCCAATGCACGTGCCCAGAAACACATAGGACAACATGGCCGTGCTCCTCAATAATCGCTCGTGCATCAGAAGCGTTCGGGTAGCCCGCATGGGCCGCGTTATTCTGGAACCAATAGTTCCCAACCATAGAGCCTTCGCCCAATGGCACATGGGTAAAAATTATTGTGGGGGCATCGCTTTTCGGTAGCTCTGTGGCCAGCCAATCCAAGTCCGAGCGACGGATAGTGAACGGGTTAGGGGAGGGAATGAAGGCGTCCGCCTGCCAGAAAACCAAACGCCAGCCATTCAGCATCATGGCGTGACTGCCAGCTTCTTGCCGCAGGGTTTCTGCGTTTGCTGCTTCACCCAGAAAGGCGACGTCGTGATTTCCGTTCAAATGGACATGCGGCGTATTGAGGTTGACGAAACGGGCGGCCACGTCCTGTTCCAGAACCTCATCGGTCGCTTTGTCGATATCGGAGATGCGGTCACCCAATTCCACAATCATGTCCGCACCCCAATCCCCTGCGAAGGCAAGGAAATCCTCTAGCAGGCCGAGGGCGGCAGACCCGCGTTTGGTGAGCTTGTCATCCCCGTGGTGGATGTCGGAGACCAGGGCGAGGCGAAGTGGGTCTGGCATTCAAGGGGTCCAGTGGCGGATTGAAGGGCGGCGATAGCTTAGAGTATTGAGCGCACCCAGCGGCGCCAAGGCCAATGTACTTGTTGCGACGGCTGACCTGAACCAGACTCTGCGCACCAAGAGACCTAATATTGGGGAACCTCATGCAGAACGGATGGCTTTGCCGAAGCGCCGAATGGGCCAGGGATTGTTGTGAAATTGACTGACCCCATTGAGCAAACGCCACCTGTGGGAAGGGCCAACGCCAATCCTAGTCCGAACGATCCGATATGCGTCGCTGATGCGGGCGCAGTGTTGCTCTGGCCATATCTGCCGCGCTTTTTCGATCAGATTGGCTTGCTGGAAGAAAGTGCATTTTTGAACGCCGAGGCCAGAGTCCGAGGCGTCATGCTCGTTCAATATCTAGTCACGGGAAGCACAGAAGCAGAGGAGTTGCAGCTAACTCTGCCTAAAATCTTGTGTGGTGTACCGCTAGAAACAATCGTGCCGCTGCATATTAATCTGACCGAGCAGGAACGTTCCGTCTCGGAAGATTTACTCAATGCAGTTTGCAAAAGTTGGCCGCCTCTAAACAACAGCTCTACCGCGACACTTCGGAAGGCATTTCTGCAGCGAAGAGGCTGGTTAACTGAGACCGAGCCGAATATTTACACGCTAGATGTGTCACCAGAGCCGTATGACATGCTTCTGGATCGACTGCCCTGGCAGATCAACATGATAATGTTGGGTTTCATGCCCGCCCCAATGTCTGTCCATTGGGGCGGGCCTTGATTGCCTACTTGATCGAAATTAGATCGACCTCAAAGATCAGTGTGGCACCGCCTGGAATGACGCCACCGGCACCGCGTTCGCCGTAAGCGAGGTCAGAGGGGATCACGAACTCGTAACGTGCGCCTTCTTTCATCAACTGAACGCCTTCGGTCCAGCCTGCAATGACGCCGTTCAGCGGGAATTCAATCGTTTGGCCACGGTCGAATGAGCTGTCGAACTGTGTGCCGTCGATCAGCGTGCCTTTGTAGTGAACCTCTACGGTGTCGCTTGCTGCTGGCATTTCACCCGTACCTTCACGCAGGACGCGATACTGCAATCCACTCTCAGTGACGGTGACGCCTTCTTTGCTCGCGTTCTCTTTCAAATAGTCCATGTTCGCCTCCGCTTTTGCAGGGAGCGAGCTGCCAAGCCCGCCAATTAATGCGAGACTTGCGAGTAGTTTACCGATACGCATGGGGATGCTCCTCTGCTGTAGTCTGCTGATCGGACTATGCCCGAAGGCGGTGTGATAATCCAATTAAATTCTGGTTAAGTAAGGTCTATGCCGAAAGGCAACGCGGCCTCTCAATGCTCGGGCACGAGAACAACTTTGCCTATCACTTTGCCACTCTCAATGCGCCGCAATCCCTGTGCGAAATCAGCTAGAGGCAGTTCGCAATCGATGACCGGCTGCACTTTGCCTTCATCAAACAGCGCGAACATTTCATCAAACATTTCCCGCACGCGGGCGCGTAGCGCGGGGGAGGCTTGGGTTTTGCCCCAGGCCATGTAGAAGCCCCAATACAAGCCAATGATGCTGATGTTTTTGACCAGAATAAGATTGGCCGGAATTTGCGGTATCCGGCCAGACGCGTAACCAATCGTCAAAACTCGGGCCAGCGGCGCAACGCACCGCAGTGACTGTCTCTTATACACATCTGACGCTGCCGACGAATAGAGAGGTGTAGAT
>CAJXVF010000502.1 GCA_913060845.1 uncultured Alphaproteobacteria bacterium
TTCGTCGGCAGCGTCAGATGTGTATAAGAGACAGATGTGTTTGTGATGGCGGGCGTGCCACAAGTTGCGCAATCCATGTTCCGTGCAGCCACCCCACTGCTGCGCCGGGGCCGCATCATGCGTTCGCGGTCTATCGGGACCCATCTGGCTGAAGGCGTGATCGCAGCAGGCTTGCTATCAATCCAGAACGATTATCCAGACTCCGATGTTGGCAGCTATCCATTCTACAACACACCTGGCGGCCACGGGACGACCCTTGTTGTGCGGAGTTTCGATGCGTCTGACTTAGACGGCGCAGGCAATGCCATCCTGAAACTCATCGCTGATCTTGAGGGCGAAGCGCTCTCGGATGAGCGCGGATAAGCCCATGAGCATTCTTGGCGCAATATTAGGCGGTGCGGCAGGGTTCGCGGTTGGCGGCCCAATTGGCGCGCTTGTCGGCGCTGCTGGCGGCTATGCCGTTCAGCACTTCGGTGAAAGTGATGCTGCAGCTGGAGAACCTTCGCCACTTGGGGAAGATGCGACCAAGCAAGGCACGTTTACCATCGGCGTGATTGCCCTTGGTGCGAAGATGGCAAAAGCGGACGGCCGCGTTACGCCAGATGAAATTGCCGCCTTTAAGCGCGTTTTCTGCACGGCTCCCGAAGATGAGAAAGACGTGGCGGCGCTATTCAACCGGGCTAAGCAAGATACGGCAGGGTTTGAAGCTTATGCCCGGCAACTCGCCCGAGTGCTCGAAGGCGCCCATGAGGTCAAAGAAGAGGTCATCGACTGCCTTTTTGAGATCGCGATTGCAGACGGTGAGGTTCACCCGAGTGAGCTGAAGTTCCTGGAAGATGTCGCGGAGATACTAGGCCTCAGCCCATCGGATTTTGCCCGAATTCGCGCTGTTCATATGGCAGCAGACGGGGGTGACCCATTTGCAGTTCTGGGTCTGCATCACGATGCAGAGAACGCTGAGATCAAGGCGCGCTATCGCCAACTTGCGCGTGATAACCATCCGGACAAACTGATGGCTGAGGGGTTGCCGGAAGGGGTGATCGCGGTCGCTAATCAGAAGTTGGCGCGTATAAATGCCGCCTATGATGACATCGCTAAATCTCGTGGCATCCGCTAGCGGCGCCCCCACATTGGCGTCGGTTTTCGGCGCTGCATAATGGCTGTTGCCGCTCAACCTGCCGCTGGTGAAGTTTTCAGCCCCGCCGCGCGATGGCTGGCGACATTGGCAGTATTGTCTGCATTTTTCACGTCAATTTTTACCGGCACAATGGTGAACGTCGCTGTGCCGGATGTGATGGGTGCATTTGGCGTAGGGCAGGGCCAGGCGCAATTCCTGTCTTCAACATTCCTTGCAATGAACACGACAGGATTGCTCGCGAGTTCTTGGGTAATTGGGAAGCTTGGACAGCGTAAGACCTTCATGTTTGTCATGGTGGGCTTCGCGGGCGCTAGTTTGGTCTGTTATTTCGCGCCGACGCTGGAAGTCCTTATTTTGGGCCGCGTCATGCAAGGGTTTGCGGCGGGCATTTTACAGCCACTTGTTATGCTGGTGCTGTTCCAGGTGTTTCCTATGGAGAAGCGCGGGCTGGCCATGGGCATGTTCAGCATGGGCGTAACGGTGGCGCTCGGGCTGGGGCCTTCTATTGGGGGCATGGCGATTGATGCTGCAAGCTGGCGCGCGATTTTCCTGGCACCGATCCCCGCTTGCATGTTGGCCATTCTACTGGGCGCGCTATTCCTGCCGCCAGAAGAACAGCGCATGCCGACAGGAAAGTTTGACCTTCTGGGCTTTGGGCTGATCAACGCGACGGTCTTCTGTTGGTTCACCATGCTGGGCAATGGCCAGAAGTGGGGGTGGGCATCCGATAATATTTTGCTGCTGGCCTTAGTCGCAATATTAAGCGGCATTGCGTTTGTGATGTCGCAGAAGCGACCCGGGGCTTCTTTGCTTGACTTGAGTCTATTCAGGAATGGGGCTTTCGTTGCGGCCCTGGTTATGTCGTTCCTGTTCGGGTTTGGGAATTTTGCGAGCGTTTATGCGTTCCCAATTTTCGGGCAGATCGTGCAAGGATTCTCGCCATCCGTGGCAGGCTCAATGCTGCTTCCGGGCAGCTTGTTCGCGGCGGCTGTATTGCCGCTAACAGGTCGTGTCTCAGACAAGGTACCAGCGCCTTATGTGATGATTTTTGGGCTTTCGATCATCGCCATCAGTATGTTCATGCTTGCGGGTGCGGATACGAACACTGTGTTTGCTTATATCGCATTTGCACTTCTGATTGGCCGGGTTGGCTCTGCATTCGTCTCGCCCGCGCTGAACACAACGGCAATTGGCGCCCTTTCTCCGGCACAGATGCGGCGAGGGGCTGGGGTGGCCAATCTTTCGCTGATGCTAGGCGGATCAACCGGCATCAGTGTGTTCGTGATCCTGCTTGATAAACGGACGGAATTTCACGCGGTAAATCTGGGTGCAACGCAAACCACTTCGAACAGCGCCATGATGGAGATGCTGGGGGCCGTTGCTCAACAGCTTTCTATCGCCGGATTGCCAGAGGCTGCACAGCAAGGCATGGCGATGATCTACTTGGACCGTGTGGTTTCAGCACAAGCGCAGATGCTGGGCTTCCAGGACGGCTTTGTGGCGCTAACGCTCATCGCGCTGGCCCCATTGATCCCAGTCACATACTTCCTAAGGCTGCGTATGCGTTCGAAATAGGCCGAGAGTTATGCCGCCACACGGTATTCAAGCGCCCGCTCACGCGGCAGCTTGCGGACATGGCCGGTGCCCGAGACGCCCGGTACAGCTTCAATGATATCGCCTGCATCCAGCAGCTTTTCCAGATCAATGCCAGTCTGAATGCCCATTCGGTGCATCAAATAGACAAGGTCCTCGCTGGCGATATTGCCAGTCGCACCTGGGGCAAATGGGCAGCCGCCAAGACCGGCAACAGAGGCGTCG
>CAJXVF010000503.1 GCA_913060845.1 uncultured Alphaproteobacteria bacterium
GCGACCGCGTCGCCACCCGACGCATCCGACATCACCTTCGTGATCGCCGCCGTCAGCGTCGTCTTGCCATGATCAACGTGACCAATCGTGCCTACGTTGCAATGCGGCTTCGTTCTCTCAAACTTCTCTTTCGACATTTTTTTTGCCCTGCGTTCTGTCAGTCGTTGTGCCGGTCAAGGGACCGAACGTGCCGATTTTTGCTCCGGCCGGCCGCGCCATATTTGTACGCGTTTGCCAACCAAACCCTTGGAGCGGGTGAGGGGAATCGAACCCCCGTCGTAAGCTTGGAAGGCTTCTGCTCTGCCATTGAGCTACACCCGCCGAATTCGTTTGCGCCGTTCCAATCCTTGCGAGGCGTGCGCCCCGATAATCCTTTTCATGTGCCATATTACGGGTGGTGGAGGGGGTTGGATTCGAACCAACGTAGGCTACGCCAACGGGTTTACAGCCCGTCTCCTTTAACCACTCGGACACCCCTCCACGCAGGCCAAGGCAAAGCCCAGGCCGGGAACGCGGAGACATAGTTGCCAAGCGGGCCAGTTGTCAATAAGCAATCGTAACGAACCACCTAATCAAATAGCTTTTTTGCGGCGCGCAGATTCGCGCGCACGCCCAAGTACCGTAAGGACTCTAAGCCTTGGCGAAAACCCCAGACAGCCGCCGCCCCAAACCTAGGCGCGACAAGGCGCCGCCGCAAGCGCCCCGCGCCGCAAGCGCAAAGAGCGCGGACAAAGGCAGCGACAAGCGCCCAGCCCGCAGTGAAAAGCCAAGCAGAGGCGGTAAGCCACAACAGCGCCGACCAACCGGAAAAGCCAGCGGTAATGCGCTTTGGATTTACGGACGCCATGCGGCGCTGGCTGCTTTAGCAAATCCACGGCGCGTGATTACAGCCGTGCGTGCAACAGAAGCTTTCGTTGATACGCGAGAGGACGATCTTGCCGCTGCGCGCCGCACGCGGCCTGACGCTGAAGATTGGTCCATTGAGCTTGCCCACGGCCAAGTGCTGCAGCGGATGCTTGGTGACGGCGCAGTCCATCAAGGGATTGCCGTACAGACGAAGCCACTGGATCAACCAGACATCGCCGAAATTCGTTCAATCAGCGACAGATCCGTAGTCCTAGCGCTGGATCAGGCGACTGACCCGCGCAATGTCGGTGCCGCGATCCGGGCTGCAGCCGCATTCGGCGCCCATGCCGTTATTACGACCGCCCGCTCCGCTCCGCCCGAATCGGGTGCGCTTGCCAAAGCGGCCGCTGGTGCATTGGAACTGTTGGCTTATGTGCGTGCGCCGAATCTCGCCCGCGCGCTCGATACCCTTAAACAGAATGGCTTCTGGACGATCGGCCTTGCTGGAGAGGCAGAAACGCCCATTGCAGATGCGCCATTCGACCGCCCAACAGCAATTGTTATTGGCGCTGAAGGCTCTGGCCTCCGCCGCTTAACCCTCGAACACTGCGACGCAGCCGTGCACATCCCAATGTCGCCCACTGTGGAAAGCCTTAACTTGGCGACCGCCGCCGCTATTGCGCTCTATGAAAAGAGCCGGGCCAATACCAGCCTCAGCTAACGCTTAACGCATCAAGCAGCGTAGCACCCGAACATCATAGACTGGATGTTCAAAGGCGGAGACTGCAGGGCTGGAAGCGAACATCCAGCCGCGGAACAGCAGTGTGGGCGGAGTTTGCTTGCCGTCGCCGATTTCAACGAAGGCGGTCGCTTCTGGCGGTTCTTCGGGCGGGCGGCGATTGCAGGCGCTAACGCGAATCACGAGGCTGCCAAATTGAACGGTTTGGCCATTCTGGATTGGTAGTTCAGATACACGCGCTGTAATTTTGTCAAGCCCCTGCAACACGGCCCCCGGCATGCCAACATACTCAGCCGAAGCAGGCGACGCCGCTAGACATGCAGCTATGCTCGCACCTTGAACAATCCTGACCAGAGCTCGCGCGCTCATGGCTTCTTATCGCTGTCCTGCCCAGAAAAGATGAACTTGCCGATCAGTTGTTCGAGACTGACAGGAGACTGGGTGTAACGAAGCTCGCCACCCGCCGGCAGAAACTTATCTGACCCGCCCGGTGTCAGGGACATGAAACGCCCGCCAAGCAGGCTTTCGCTTACGATTTCGGCAGATGTGTCGTCCGGCACCTTCACGGCCCCGTCGATCTCCATCTCAACGACGGCTAGATATGTGTCGGTTTCAAGCTGCATGCCCTTGATCTTACCAACGCGGATTCCGCTCATGCGCACGTCCGCGCCTTGCTTCAGGCCATCGACCCGATCAAAGCGGGCTTTAACAGCGTAACCACTGCCGACAGAGCCAATATCCGCTGCCTGATAAGAGAAGGCCAAAAATCCGCCAGCTGCTGCCAGCACGAGGGCGCCAATGGCTGTTTCGAGTGCGTTGCGTCGCATCAGGCGGTTACTCCGGCTTCCAGGCTTGATAGTCGCCGGTCGCGGCAGCGCGCTCGCCGCCCATATAGTCGTGCCCTGGTGGACGGTAGGCGTCAGCGCTGCCCGTTCCATTCGGTGCATGGTCAATGGCGAACGCCGGACGGGCATCGCCTTCTTTTGGCGGCTCATCTACGGAGCGATGCAGCCACGCGTGCCATTCTGGCGGCACAGCAGAGGCCTCAACGGGGCCGTCAAAGCACACCCAGCGCTCATCAAGCTCTTGATTTTTATGGCGATAGTATTCGTTGCCGAATGTATCTTCGCCAACTTTTTCGCCGAAGCGCCATGTAAAGAAACGTGTGCCGATGGACGTCATACCTGCTCCGAATCGCTATGTCGCGGCGGTTCACGCCGGAAATGCTTGCGGTCGATTAACGCTGCGGAATATGGCCGAAGCGCGGCGCCGCGTCCAGACATTCACGGATCGTCATCAAACGTCGCGTTATACCCGGAGTCATAGAGGAGCCGAATTTGATGGCTTGACCTTTATGTTTGAAG
>CAJXVF010000504.1 GCA_913060845.1 uncultured Alphaproteobacteria bacterium
AGACGAGGCCGAACCTCCGCTAATCTACGCCGCGAGTTGAGCCAAATGTTCTGATGACGGACAGATCGGCAGAGTAGTCCACCCGGCCGCGCAGGCATCATCAAGCCTGCAAATTCACCCATTCGTGGGCGCTAGCACCCAATCGACATTCACGACATTGAATGGGCTTTGCACATCGGGGAAGTTGGCCTTGTCTGCATCTGTTGGCGCTTGATCAAAGGGCTTGACCAGATCTGCGCGCACACCGAAGACTGCATCCTTGTCGACATAAGGGTCGGCGGCGTCAAAAATTTGTGTGACGTGGCGCTTGTGGCCGTCAGCGGAAATGATGAAGTGGATATGGGCAGGTCGCCAGCTATGCCAGCTTGATGCTTTCACCAGTTTCCCACCCGCACCGTCTTCCCGCACTTTGTAGGATTGCGGTTTAACGGTGGCGAAGCTGTACTTGCCTTCAGCGTCAGCGCGGAGCGTGCAACGCAAATTGTCTTCCGGTTGATCAGGGTCTTGCGCGGTGTAGAGGCCATTCGGCGCGTTCTGCCAAATTTCTAGGACAGCGTGCGGCAGCGGACTGCCATTGGCGCTCAACACCTGTCCCTGCACAACAAGGCGCTCACCAGGATTGTCTTTGATGAGATCGGCACCGCTCGTCATATCTGGTTGGCCCGGCACGTAGAAAGGCCCAAGCAGAGTGGCGGAGGTCGCACCGTCATCATCCCGCCCATCGACCAGATCAACGACTGCGGACACGCCAAGCAGGTCCGAGAGCAGAATAAAGTCATTCCGCTGGTCGCTGCTGGCTTTAGCCGCCTGCAACAGAAAATCCATCGTCATCCGCCATTCAGCAGGCGTCAGCTCAATATCGCGGATGAGGTCATGCAGGCGTGGAATCAATGCGCCCAATATTTCCCGCAACCGCTCATTCGGCGTGTCTGCATAGGCGCTGACCACTGCATCTGTGATGGTCATGTAATCAATGTCACGCATATGCGTTCCCCTCTGGGTGACGGCGATGGCATAGGGGCCTGATCCTAATCTTCGCCATAACTATGCGCATGATCCAGCGGCGCTACAATGTTCATGGGATGCCCGCGCAGAAAGATTGCTGGACTGCGGAATGCCCCTCCTGCATAACGCGCGTGCCGTTAGAGGGTGCGCCAGATATGTCTGAAGATATTGAAATTGAACGTGAGGACTTTGTGCGGGAGACCGTGCGCGCCGATTTGGCGGCGGGCAAGCATGCCCAAGTCGTCACCCGGTTTCCGCCAGAACCGAATGGCTACCTGCATCTTGGGCATGCGAAGTCGATCTGTTTGAACTTCGGCGTTGCGGATGAATTTGGCGGGCGTTGCCATTTGCGCTTCGACGACACCAACCCCGCCAAGGAAGAACAGGCGTTCATTGACGGCATTCAGGAAGACGTGCGCTGGTTGGGCTTCGATTGGGGCGACCACCTGCACTATGCGTCGGACTATTTTGAGCAGCTTTATGACTGGGCCGTGCATCTGATCAAAAATGGCGACGCTTATGTGTGTGATTTGTCGGCGGAGGACATGCGCCTCTATCGCGGCACGCTGACAGAACCTGGCCGCCCAAGCCCTGGCCGTGATTATTCTGTCGAGCAGAACCTGGATGTATTTGCCCGGATGCGGGCTGGTGAATTCCCTGAGGGCAGCTACACGCTCCGCGCGCGCATCGATATGACAAGCGGGAACATGAACCTGCGCGATCCAGCACTTTACCGGATCAAGCATGCCGTTCATCCGCGCACTGGCGACACATGGAAGATTTACCCGACATATGATTTCGCCCATGGCCAATCGGACGCGATTGAAGGCATCACCCATTCGCTTTGCACACTGGAATTTGCTGACCATCGACAATTGTATGAGTGGTTGCTGGAGCGCGTTCCGGCGCCCGCTGCCCCCCGCCAATATGAATTTGCCCGCCTGAACATCACCTACACCGTGTTGTCCAAGCGCGTGCTGACCCGGCTTGTGACCGAAGGCCATGTGGATGGTTGGGACGATCCGCGCATGCCCACGATCCGCGGGATCAGGCGGCGCGGCGTGCCGGCGGCGGCCTTGAAGGAATTCATCGGCAAGCTCGCGGTTTCTCGCAGTGATTCAACGGTCGAGGTGCAAATGCTCGACCACGCCATCCGCGAAAATCTGAACCACAATGCTGAACGCCGTATGGCTGTTCTGAAGCCCATGAAGGTCACAATCCGCAATTGGCCCGAAGGTCAAGTTGATATGCTGGAAGCGCAGAACCATCCGGGCCGTCCAGAAATGGGAACGCGTATGGTCCCGTTCTCCGGCAGTCTCTGGGTTGAGCAAGATGACTTCGTGGAGGACCCACCCCGGAAGTTCTTCCGGCTTGGCCCTGGCCGTGAAGTCCGCTTGCGCTTCGCCTACTTCATGACCTGCGAGGACTTCGTGAAGGATGCTGACGGCAATGTCGTTGAGCTGATTTGCACCTATGATCCAGCGACCAAAGGCGGCAATGCCCCTGATGGCCGCAAGGTCAAAGGCACAATCCACTGGGTCTCTGCCGATCACGCCGTTGAGGCCAATGCCAGCTTGCTGAACCCGCTGTTTCTTTCTGAAAACCCATCAGCAAACGGCGATCCCATTGCGGACCTGAACCCGAACTCGATGGAACGCCTAACGGGCTGCAAGCTTGAGCCATGCTTGGCCGATGCAGAACCGGGCACTCCCGTTCAATTCGAACGCTTGGGCTATTTCAGCCGCGATCAGGGTGAGGGCTTGAATTTCATCCGCACCATCGCGCTACGGGACAGTTACGCAAAAGCGAAGTAGCGCAGGATAGCTGCATCGTTCCATACTCTGGCGATGGATTACTTCCTTGCTCTTGTGATGAACGGTCTGTTGCTGTCTCTTATACACATCTGACGCTGCCGACGAATAGAGAGGTGGAGATCTC
>CAJXVF010000505.1 GCA_913060845.1 uncultured Alphaproteobacteria bacterium
ATTCACACCCTTTATCTATCAGCAATTCGTTTCGATGATGGCAGCGCAGGACGCCTTTTTCATCCGGTTCAAGACCATGGCGGCCCCCCAAGCACGCACAGCCTTCGAGGCGATGCTTGCCGATCCTGCCTCTAAGGCGACAGTGCTGCTTGAGCAAACTGCCCTCCAATCAATTGCTTCCAGCAGCGCGACCACTGGCATCACAAGCCAACATTGGTTCAATCAGATCACACTCAAAATCGATCTGATGAAAGCCATTGAAGACCAGATGAGTGCCGCGATCCTAAAATCTGCAGCCGAAAGCCGCAGTGCGGCATGGAGCGAGTTTAGCCTGCTAGCGGCGATCAGTGCTGCGGCATTGCTTTTAGCGCTGCTGGCCGCCCACATTCTCGCCCCCTCAATTATCAGCCCTATCCGGGAGATGAACGCCGTTCGGGATAGTCTGTTTGCGGATATTGACGGTGCTGCAAGCGCATCTACAAACAGCGACGAGATCACCAGCATGGCCAAGACGATCGAGGTATTCAGGGCGAACGCTGCCGAGATGGAGCGCATCCACCGCGAGAAGGATGCAGAAATCGCCACCGTTGAGGCCGTTCGCGTGGCCGAGATGGAGCGGCTTGGGTTTCAGTTTGAGGCGACGATTGAGGATGCGGTCAAGGAAGCCCTCGCCCATTCAAACCGCACCCAAGCGGCCTCTCAAGATCTGTTCGGCCTGACGGCTAATGCTGAAGCGCAAGCGGCTGATGTTTCGTCGGCGGCCCAGCAAACGCTGCAAAGCCTGCAGGTCGTGACAAAATCAACACGTGATCTGGACGTTTCAATCCAGAACATCGCCATCCGCGTCCGCAAGACCCAGGATATGTCCAGGCGTGCTGTTGATGACAGTCAGCAAGCCAAACTCCGCATTAGCGAGCTTGCCGAAGCGACAGACCGGATTGGCGACATCACACGCCTGATTACCGATATCGCCGAACAAACCAACCTTCTCGCTCTCAATGCAACGATTGAGGCTGCACGGGCTGGCAACGCGGGTAAAGGCTTCGCCGTCGTCGCTGCGGAGGTAAAAAATCTAGCGCACCAAACAGCAAGCGCCACCGATGAGATCGCCAGCCAAATCCGCCTCGTCCAGTAGGAAACTGCGGATGCCGTTCACGCGATTGACGCGATTACATCCATCATTAATGACATCGACGATGTGAATGGCGACGTTGCCGCTGCAGTCGTTGATCAAACAACGGCATCTGCTGAGATCGCTTCAAACCTGTCCCAAGTGTCGATCAGCACCGCAGATGTGAACCGCACACTGAAGACCATCAACACAGGTGCCAGTCGCGCCGGTGAAAGCGCCCGCGCGATGCTGGACGCCAGCACCAAGACAGAAAGCCGCGCCAGCTCCGTTGCTGACGCTGTGCATCAATTCATGAAAAGCATGCGAGCAGCTTAATGCTGCAGGCTGGCTTGCCGCCCGTTAGATATCCAAGTTCTGGGCAAACTTCGCATTTTCTTGGATGAATGCGAGGCGAGTTTCGGGCTTTTTGCCCATCAGGCGTTCAACGAGGTCTGAGGAGTCCCGCCGACCTTCAAGGCCCTGAACTTGCTCTCCGCCTGCATCTGTCAATGTGACCTGCAACAGTGTGCGGCTGGCGAGCGCCATAGTCGTATCGCGCAGTTGGGTTGGCGGCATTTCGCCGAGGCCTTTAAAGCGGCTGATATCAACCTTCTTCTTGCTCTTGAATGTCGTCGCCAGAAGTTCTTCCCGGTGTGCGTCATCCTTCGCGTAATGGGTTTCCCCACCCGCTGATAGCCGGAAAAGCGGCGGTTGGGCCAAGAAAAGCCCGCCCCGCTCAATTAACTGTGGCATCTCCTGGAAGAAGAACGTCATCAAGAGTGCTGCGATATGGGCACCATCCACGTCAGCATCCGTCATGATGATAATGCGTTCATAGCGAAGCTTGTCGTGGTCGTAATTTTTGCCGCTGCCACAGCCGAGCGCCAGCAGGATATCTTGGACTTCCAGATTGGCCCGCATCTTTTCAACAGTCGCGTTCGCGACGTTCAGGATTTTACCACGGAGCGGCAAGATCGCCTGGGTCTTCCGGTTCCGCGCCTGCTTGGCGGACCCGCCAGCGCTGTCGCCCTCCACCAGGAATAGCTCGCAGCCTTCCGGCCCCGGCAAGGAGCAATCCGCAAGCTTGCCCGGCAGGCGGAGTTTGCGGGAAGTGGCGGTTTTACGCTTAACATCCCGTTCAGCGCGCCGACGAAGGCGGTCATCCGTGCGCTCAATCACATGCTCAAGCAGTGCGTCCGCATTGGCGGGGGCGGATGTCAGCCAGCTTTCGAACCGATCCTTGATCGCAGCTTCGACCGCACGCTGGGCGTCTGGCGTTTCAAGGCGTTCTTTGGTTTGCCCTTGGAATTGTGGGTCTTTGATGAAACATGAGAGCATCAGGCCAGACGCGCCGACCACATCGTCACCAGTAATCTGAGCCGCTTTCTTGACGCTCTTAAACTCGCCATAGCTTTTGAGGCCACGCAGCAAAGCCGTTCTGAAGCCATTCTCATGGCTGCCGCCAAGGGGCGTCGGGATGGTGTTGCAGTATGAATGCGTGAACCCATCATCGCCGTCGACAGGCCAAGACAGCGCCCACTCAACACGGCCGCCATCAATCATTGCGGCATCCCCGGCGAATGGCATATCCGTCGCGACAGGTCGTTCGCCAATGCTTGCAGCCAGAAAGTCTTGCAAGCCGCCAGGGAACTGCAGTTCAGCCTCTGCCGGCGTCTCGTCACCATCTTTCAGGAGAGCCGGATCGCACTTCCAGCGGATTTTGACGCCCTTGTAGAGATAGGCTTTTGAACGCGCCATTCGATAAAGCCTGTCTCTTATACACATCTGACGCTGCCGACGAATAGAGAGGTGTAG
>CAJXVF010000506.1 GCA_913060845.1 uncultured Alphaproteobacteria bacterium
TGTAGAGAGGTCTCGTGGCTCGGAGATGTGTATAAGAGACAGGTGTGGGCGTGCCGCGTGGGTGCCATAGCCGTCAATCGTGATCTCAAAGATGTCATACCCGGCCATCATTGGCCCCGGCCCCATAGAGATTTGGCCGATAGGCAAGCCCGGTGAATTGTGCATGCCGTAGACGGAGTCCATCGGAAAGCGGTCGAACAAACCTTCCTCGACCATCACACGACCGCCGCCTTCATTTTCTTCTGCGGGCTGAAAAATGAAATAGACCGTACCGTCAAAATTCCGTGTCTCGGCCATGTATTTAGCCGCGCCTAGCAGCATGGCTGTGTGCCCATCATGGCCGCAGGCGTGCATCTTGCCGGGGTTCTGGGATTTATAGGGCAGGTCGTTGAGTTCTAGAATATCCAGCGCATCGAAATCAGCACGGATGCCAATGGCTCGCTTGGAATCACCCTGGCCTTTCAGCACCGCGACGATGCCAGTTTTGGCGATGCCGGTATGAATTTCATCCATGCCGAATGTATCAAGGCGTTCCTTGATATAGGCGCTGGTCCACACTTCTTCGAACGCGGTTTCAGGGTGCTTATGCATCTCCTGGCGCCATTCGGTCATCTCATCCGCAAGATCAGCAATACGATTGTTGACAGGCATGGGGCTTCTCCATTTCTCAGAACCCGGACAGCATAGCCCGAAACGACTTCGGCGCCAGCGCTTGACCTTCACTGCAATTGTTTGAAATGAGGAGGTGCGCGTGCCCTACTGGGTTAGATCACTCGCGCTGACTGTGACCTGGTTTTCAGAGCCGCCGATTGTTCGGTAGGTGATCCGGACTCCGCTATCTACCGGCGTCACACGTAAACCACTGACTATCTTCGTTAGTCGACTACTCCGCCAACGCTCGACCAGCTTGCCATTCATGAGACTGACCACGGCGATGCGGTCGTGGACCTGGTTCGGCAGGATGAAATCTTACGACCATCGCCGTCAATATCTGCAATGGCGCCGAGATCTAGGGATGTCGAGCCGATCTTATGGGTGGAATAGGCGGTGATCGCCCGTGCTGTGATCTCCAGCTTATCGCCGTTGGGCTTCAGCACTGTCAGCACGCCGCCGATATGGGGCGTTTCGATATAGGCGACCTCGGCCTTACCGTCGCCGTCAAAGTCACCGATGCCGATTGGATTGAGCCAGCGGAAGCCTTTGCCGATGGCCGGCCCTTCATAGCGGCGGATGAGTTTACCTGCCGCCAAGCCATAGCCTTCAAGGCGCGCACCGTCCCAAGCATCCGCGCGGACGACCCAGGCTTCGTCCAGGCCATCGCCATCAATGTCCGCTAGCATAGGTGTCAGGAACTCGAACACGGTGTCATCGTTCAGGCGATGAATGCTTATAGCGCCATCCCGGCCTTCGACCACCAGCGCGTTGGCTTCCAACTCATCGCCTAAGACGCCGTGGGGATAGCGCTCTGTCGGTTCCGCCAGCCAAGTGCGGGCGATATCGTGGCTGCCACTTGCTATGCCACCGTCTGGAATGGGCGGCGGCGCATCGGCCCGCGCTAAAGCAGGCGTTGTCGCCACCAAGAAACAGAGGGCTGCCAGCGCTTGCCGCATCAGTCGAACTTGAGCTGGCGCACCGTCAACACGTCTGGCAGTGCTTCAAGCGTCTCAACCATATTCGCCGGGCAAGCGCCATCGAGCTGGATAAGCGCAACGGCGGAACCGTCACCCTCAGCCCGGCCCAGGTGGAAGTTGGCGATATTCACGCCAGCGTCGCCAAGAGCAGAGCCCAGACGGCCAATGAAGCCCGGTTTGTCAGCATTGCGGACGAACAGCATCTCACCCTGGAGTTCGGCTTCCATGCGCGCATCATGCAATTGCACCAAGCGCGGCTCGCCACCGAAGATAGCGCCAGAGGCCGACCGATTGCGCCGGTCAGTTTCGACGCTGACGGTGATCGTTGCTTGATAGTTTTCAATCTCTTCGTTGCTGACCTCAACAACCTCAATCCCGCGCTCACGGGCGAGGACGGGGGCGTTCACCATATTGACGCTGTTGACCTTCGGCTTCAGCAGGCCTTCCAGCGCAATCGCTGTCAGCGGGCGTGTATTCAGCGCTGCGACCTGGCCGCGATAGGTCAGCGTCACCTTCTTCAGGCCAGTTTCCGTCAACTGCCCAGCAAAGCTGCCGAGGCGGCTGGCGAGCTCAATATAAGGCTTCAGCTTCGGCGCGTCTTCTGCCGAGATGGACGGCATGTTGATCGCGTTGGATACCGCACCGGTCAGCAGATAATCGGCCATCTGGTCAGCGACTTGCAGCGCCACGTTTTCCTGTGCCTCTTCGGTTGATGCGCCCAGATGCGGCGTTGCGATGAAGTTTGGCTTGCCGAACAGGCTGTTCGTTTTTGCTGGCTCCTCAACGAATACATCGAACGCAGCGCCAGCGACATGGCCAGATTCAAGGGCGGCCGCCAGATCTTCTTCGACCACGAGACCGCCGCGCGCGCAGTTCACAATCCGCACACCGGGTTTGCACTTTGCCAGCGCTTCAGCATTGATCATGCCACGCGTCTGGTCTGTCATGGGCGTGTGCAGGGTCATGAAATCAGCGCGGGCAAGAACTGTGTCCAGGTCCGCTTTCTCAACGCCCAGGTCGCGGGCGCGGTCTTCCGAAAGGAACGGATCATAGGCCAGAACGCGCATACGCAAGCCGAGTGCCCTTTCGGCGACGATAGCGCCAATGTTGCCGCAGCCGATCAGGCCCAACGTTTTGGCCGTTAGCTCAACACCCATGAAGCGGGACTTTTCCCATTTGCCAGCCTGTGTAGACGCATCCGCTGCCGGAATTTGGCGGGCGGTCGCGAACAGCATGGCGATGGCGTGTTCAGCGGTGGTGATCGTGTTGCCGTGGGGGGTGTTCATGAC
>CAJXVF010000507.1 GCA_913060845.1 uncultured Alphaproteobacteria bacterium
GTTCTCGCCGGTAAGTAAGGCGTACGCCGTCACCTGACGGTATCGAGACTTGGTCGAGGGCCGCTTCCGAAAACGGGAGCGGCCCTTTCTTGTTTGTGGCACAAGGCTGAATTGCCCCCATGTTCAAGGCCGGAAAACTTGGTTACGCTTTCGCCCTCTCATACCTAGACCAAAGCTAAAGGAGGGGCGATTTTGTACGACGCGAAACCACAACGGCCTGTGCCGCAACCGACACCGGAGACCCAGCACTTCTGGGACGGGTGCAAGAATGGCGAACTGATCCTGCAGCGCTGCAAGGATACGGGCAAAGCATACTTCCCGCCCCGCCCATTCAGCCCCTACACCGGCAGCCGCAATGTTGAGACGTTCAAGGCGTCTGGCAAAGGCATTCTTTATAGCTACGTGATCAACCATCGCGCCCCGCCGAATTTCAAGCTGGAGCCGCCTTACGCAATTGCGGTCGTTGAGCTTGAAGAAGGTCCGCGCCTGATGGCCAACATCATGGAATGCGAACAAACGCCGGAAGCTCTCCAGCTCGATATGGCGCTGGAAGTCTGCTTTGAAACTCTGACCGACGACATCGATCTGCCGATGTTCCGGCCTGCGAAGGGCTGAGGGGGAACACAACTATGAAATCAGGTTCTGTAGCAGTCGTCGGCGCAGCCGAATCGACTGAAATGGGCAAACTGCCCCATATCTCAAACATCATGCTTCATGCAGACGCTGCGCTGAATGCAATGGCGGACGCTGGCTTGAAGCCATCCGACATTGATGGCATCGCAACGGCTAAAGAAGTCCCAACCGAACTCGCCCACTATCTCGGCATCGAGCCGACATATGTGGACGGCACGTCCGTTGGCGGCTGCTCCTTCATGATCCACGTGCGCCACGCTGTGGCCGCACTTGAAGCGGGCCTCGCCACGAACATTCTCATCACTCATGGTGAAAGTGGTCGCAGCCAGGTTGGCATGACGCCGCGCTCTATTGGTGCGGGCATGCTCGAAGGCCAATTCCAACTGCCATACGGCGTTATGAACCCGCCAACGCAGTTCACCATTCCGGTGATGCGCTATCTCAAAACGTACGATATTCCGATTGAGAAGCTGGCGAATGTAGCCGTTGTGCAGCGCGAATATGCTGCAATGCACCCACGGGCTTACATGCGTGACCCGATCACGGTGGATGACGTGCTGAACGCCCGCCCCATCGCGTGGCCGTTCACGCTGCTGATGTGCTGCCTCGTCACGGACGGCGGCGGCGCTATCATTCTGTCCAAGGCCGATCGCGCCAAAGACATGAAGCAGAAGCCCGTATACATTATCGGCACCGGCGAAGGTGCAGAGACCACTATGGTCTCGCAGATGAAAGACTTCACGTCCTCCCAAGCCTTCCGGCTTTCGGGCAACGAAGCATGGCGAACATCTGGCATCAGCCATGATGAAGTCGACCATCTGATGATCTATGATGCGTTTGCACATCTGCCGCTCTATGGCCTGGAAGACCTGGGCTTCTGTAAGCGCGGTGAAGCAGCGGACTTCGTTTGGGAGCGTAATACAGCTCCTGGCGGCAAGCTGCCGATGAACACCAATGGTGGCGGTCTCTCCTACATGCATTCGGGCATGTACGGGATGTACGCCTTGCAGGAAAGTATCCGCCAAATGCGCGGTGTCTCTCCGGCCCAAGTGCCTGACGCACAGATCAGCTTCTGCCATGGCGTTGGCGGCATGTTCGCTGCTTCCGGCACAGTGGTCTTCACGAACCAGGAGCAGTAAAGACCTGCTCTCATTCGATGCCACCCCCTCGCAACCTTCGCGGTGCGAGGGGGTGTTTCGTTTACCAGCTAGCATATTGAAATCAGCATGTTTGAACTTTGGATCCCCATCACGATCGCGGCTGCGTTTTTGCAGAACTTGCGATCGGCATTGCAAAAGCATCTTAAGGGCCGGCTATCGACAGCAGGCGCCACATTTGCCCGGTTCGGCTACGGCTTCCCTGTAGCGCTCGCCTATTGCTTGGTGCTGATGTACGGGTTTGGGTTTAGCCTACCGTCCGTCAACGCAGAATTCTTTGCTTGGACCGCCCTTGGTGGTGCCACTCAAATCGGCGCGACGGCGCTGTTGGTCTATCTTTTTGGCTTTAGAAATTTCGCCGTTGGCACCGCCTATTCCAAGACAGAAACCGTGCAGGCCGCCATATTTGGTGCTGTATTCCTTGGCGATTCACTGACATGGCCCGCAATTCTCGCCATCCTAATCAGCCTCGTCGGCGTGATGGCGATTAGCTTAGCAAAGAGCGGCAATGGGCTCAGCAATCTCATGGCTGCGCTCTTTGAAAGAACGACCCTCATTGGCTTGGCGTCTGGCGCGCTGTTTGGCATATCCGCCGTTGCATATCGTGGCGGCTCGCATGCGTTGGGGGATCCTGATGCGGCGGGGAACCTCTTCCTGATTAACGCTGGCTATACACTTGTTTGGGCAACTGGCATGCAGACGCTAGCCATGCTGATCTACATCAGGATCAGAGAGCCCGGCCAGCTCACCAAAATCATCAAGGCCTGGCGGGTAGCGAGCATCGTCGGCGCAGCTGGCGCCCTTGGTTCTGTTGGTTGGTTTACCGCTATGACGATCCAGAACGTCGCGTATGTCCGCGCACTGGGTCAGATCGAACTCGTGTTCACCTTCATCGCTTCCGTCATGTTTTTCCATGAGAAATCGACTAGAGGCGAGATATTCGGGATCGTACTGATCGTCGGCGGCATCCTGCTATTGCTGCTGAAGGGCTAGGCGTCGTCAGCTCCTGGCTGGAATCGCGCAGGGTCTCCAGATGCAACACGGCGGGTCATGAAGGTGCCAAGTGCGGTAGCGCAAAGCCTGTCTCTTATACACATCTCCGAGCCCACGAGACCTCTCTACATCTCG
>CAJXVF010000508.1 GCA_913060845.1 uncultured Alphaproteobacteria bacterium
GCTACAGTCAGCGAGATGTAATCGAACTGGCGCGGCTGATTACGGGCTGGACTGTGCCGATAGGCCGGAAGCAAAGCGATGCCAACCAACCATTCCTATTTGCCGCAAACCGGCACGATCCTGGTCCAAAGACCATCCTGAACACGCGCTATGGCGATGGCTTGGCGGAGGGTGAGCGGGCGCTGCGGGACCTTGCAATACGGCCTGAAACCGCTCAATTCCTGGCGAAGAAACTGGCGCGGCACTTTATTGCGGATGATCCGCCGGCTACGGCAGTCGCCCATATTGCCAAGCGCTACACAGAGTCTGCCGGTGATTTGGCGCGCACGTCTCAGGCGTTGATTGAGATTGCGGCGGACCGGCCAGATTGGATGGCACCGAAATACCGTCAAACGATGGACCATATGGCGGCGGCCGTTCGTGCGCTTGGGCCAGAAATACTGAAAGCGCGCCAGACCTTGCCGTCTTTAACCCAGTTCGGCCAAGCGCCATTAATGGCTGGATCACCCGCTGGATACCCGGATAAAACAAGTGATTGGGCTTTCCCGGATGCTGTCATGCGTCGCTTGGAATGGAGTATCTTCGCAGCCAAGCGCGCCCGGATCAGCCTGACGCCTGAAGCGCTGGCGGAAGCGATATTTCGCGCCGAATTGTCGGCAGAGAGTCGTTTTGCGGTCGCTGGCGCTGAAAGCCCGCGCCAAGCGTTGACGCTGCTGCTGGTCAGCCCGAATTTCATGTGGAGATGAGCGTTATGTTGAGCAGACGCTGTTTCCTCGCCACAGCCGCCGCTGCTGGCGCTGCAATTCCAGGCGTCACCCTTGCGAGCGCGCCCAGTGAGCGGCGCTTTATCTTTATTCTCTTGCGCGGGGCGATGGATGGACTGGCCGCTGTTCCCCCAATCGGCGACCCAGATTATGCGGCCACACGGGGCCGTCTGGCATTCACGCCAGATATGGGCGCACTGCCGCTTCACAACGGCTTCGCGCTGCACCCGGCTATGACCGAAGCCCATGCGCTCTATCAATCTGGAGAGCTTTTGGTTGCCCATGCGATTGCCCCGCCGCATCGCACACGCTCCCACTTTGATGCGCAGAACATCCTTGAAAATGGCGCGACGCGGGCGTTTGCGAGGGACGACGGCTGGCTGAACCGGGCGCTCAGCGCAATGGGTGGCGATCGGGCGGACCTTGGCCTCGCCATCGCTGAATCGGAGCCACTGACAATGCGCGGCCCGGCCAAAGTCGCTGGATGGGCACCGCGCCGTGTGGTGCTGATTCCAGAAACACTCAGTGAGCGTGTCAGCGCCATGTATTCCGCTGATCCAGTGCTTGCGCCAGCATTCGCGCAAGGTTTGAACGCCCATGCGCTGGCGTCGGCGAATGCTGGCGCAGATGGGCGGATGGGCGGTGCCCGTGGCGGGCGTGCGCTGGTGCTGGCGGAAAATGCCGGGCTCGCGGCTGAATTTCTGGCCCGTCCAGATGGGCCACGGATCGCGATGCTGGAAGGCGGGCAGTGGGACACGCATGCGGCCCAAGGTGTTGCGAGCGGGCGCATGGCGCGGTTGCTCGGTGATCTTTCAGCTGCGTTTGAACGGATCAAAACTGGCCTTGGACCCGCATGGCGGCAGACTGTTGTTGTCGCCGCAACCGAGTTCGGCCGCACGGCCCGGCCCAATGGTGCGCTTGGAACCGATCATGGCTATGGCAGCGCTGCGTTCATCGCAGGCGGTGCTGTTAATGGCGGCAAGGTCGTCGCTGATTGGCCAGGGATGAGCCAGCAGGCGCTCTTTGAGGGGCGGGATCTGATGGCGACGATGGATATGCGGGCGCTGTTGAAGGGCGTGTTGGGCGATCATCTGCGTGTATCTCGACAAGCGCTTGACGCTAGGGTTTTCCCCGAAAGTGCCGCCATGCGCCCCATCTTTGACATAATCAGGCATTAGCGCTTTCAGTATAATTTGGGATATACTGCCTGCAGACTGGTTTGCTGGTGGCGTATGCTGTTGGCGATTGAGGAGAAATCTTGATGAAAGCAATGATCATCGTGTTTGCTGCGGCGCTTGCTGTATCAGGCTGCGCCCGAGACTTATCCCCGGATGTTTACAGCCGCGACGAAGTCGGCTCCAAGGTCGATATCCAGGAAGCCCGCGTAATATCTGTGCGTAATGTGCAGATTGAAGGCACACGTTCTGGCGTTGGTGCCGTTGCTGGCGCTGCGGCGGGCGGCATTGGCGGCTCTTACGCTGGCCGCGGTCGTGGCGGTGCCATTGGCGCAATCGCTGGTGCTGTCATTGGTGGACTGCTGGGTGCAGCCATGGAAGGTGCGGTTACGGGCTCTGAAGGTATTGAGTACCTAGTTGAGCTCGACAATGGCGAGACCGTTGCTGTCGTGCAGCCCAAAGGTGGCGATCCTTTGAAACCCGGCGATTCCGCGCTGCTGGTTTATGGCCATCACATCCGCGTAGTGCCAGCCGAAGCTCACGGCAATGTGCGCCGCAAGGATGTCCGCGAAGATGCGCCGGCGCCCAGCAAATCTTGGTCCCGGAAAGAAGCGGAGGCTTGATCCCATGGCTGTCACGGTAGAGCCACTGACGCCGCATTTTGGTGCCAGACTAACGGGCTTCAACATTCGTGACGGCCTGTCGGATGAAGACTTCGCGGCTATTGATTTAGCGGCAAACACCTATGGCTTGGTCGTAATGCCGGACCAGGCGCTGGATGACGAAACGCAAGTAAGCTTCAGTGAACGCCTTGGCCCGCTGGAGGAAACTCTTGTCGGTGCGGTTGGCGCTGGCTCCAAGATTGTGCGCGTTACTAATATTCTGGCCGACGGCACGTTGAAGGACCCGGACAGCCAGTTGGCGCTGTTCACCCGCCCCCATTTCATGTGGCTGTCTCTTATACACATCTCCGAGCC
>CAJXVF010000509.1 GCA_913060845.1 uncultured Alphaproteobacteria bacterium
CTACACCTCTCTATTCGTCGGCAGCGTCAGATGTGTATAAGAGACAGGCCTTAGGACCATTGATTTTAGCTGTGATGCTGAATAGTTCTGGCTCGACTGTCGCAACGCCCGCCAGCAGCCAAATTCTTCAGCGCTATGCCCCAGCGAAATGGGCGCCGCTAGTCTTCTCAATCAAGCAGACAGGTGTTCCTGCGGGCTTAGCAATTGGCGGATTTGTGCTGGCGCCGTTGGCAGTAGCCTATGGTTGGCGCGTGGCGCTTCTGGCATTGGCTGTGGTGTGTCTGATTATTGGGGCCGCTCTCCAACCTGTCCGCGCTGAATTTGATAAGGACCGTGAGCCGCATGCACGCCCAAGCTGGACAGACTTTCCGAACACCATTCGCGAAGTGCTAGCCTCACATGAACTGCGCTTGTTAGCAGGCGCTTCGTTTTGTTTCGTCGGCATGCAGTCCGTCTATATGGCGTTCACCATCACGTATTTCACAGATGCCATGGGCTATGGCCTGAAAGAGGCGGGATTCCTCTTCGGCATGGCGACGGCGATAGCAATCCCAGCGCGCATTTTTTGGGGATGGGTCGGCAGCACGCTGGTAAAGCCGCGTATGCTGCTAGCGTTCCTAGCCGTACTAATGGCTGGATCAACCGCATGGATGGGCTGGTTCAATGAAACCTGGACATCCATGGAGGTCCTTGGCGTATCGGGACTCGTGAGCCTGACGGTCTTATCTTGGCACGGCATACTCTTGTCGGAAGCTGCTCGACTCGCTCCGCCTGGCAATGCAGGCCGTGTGACCGGTGGTGTCCTGGCCTTCGGCTCTCTCGGCCAGATCATCTTCCCGCAGATTTTTGCACTGGGTTTGCTGCTGTCTGGCTACCTCGTCGCCTACATTATCATCGCCGTCCCAGCACTTTTCGTGGCGCAGGCGATGCTGCGGCCATTTCGCGCCGCTGGATAAGCTTGCCCTTCGGTGCGGACACCCGTATAAACCCGCGTTCTATGTGCGCGGCCTGGCTTGAAGGGCATGCCAGGGCTGCGCGAAAACGGCGATCCGCCATAAGACAAATTGACTATAGCGAGGTACAAAATGCCCAAGCTCAAAACCAAGAGCAGCATCAAAGGCCGCTTCTCCAGAACGGCCAGCGGAAAGATCAAGCGTAACGTCGCGTTTAAGCGCCATTGCCTTGATAGCAAATCAGTAAAGATGCGGCGCCAGGCGCGCGGCACACGGATGCTTTCTGACGGCGACACGAAAATCGTCCGCCAGTTCATGCCGTATGACCGCTAATTCAGCCCGAATCGCTTCAACACTCTAAAATTCCGGAGATACTGATATGTCCCGCGTAAAAGGCGGCGTCACAAGCCGCGCACGTCATAAAAAAGTCATCAAACTTGCCAAGGGCTACCGTGGCCGGTCGAACAACAACTACCGCTTGGCGCTAGAGCGTGTCGAAAAGGCGATGCAATACGCCTATCGCGACCGTCGGGTTAAGAAGCGGAGCTTCCGCGCTCTGTGGATTCAGCGCATCAACGCTGCTGTCCGCGGCTATGACATGAGCTATAGCCAGTTCATGAACGGCGTACACAAAGCTGGCATCGAAGTGGACCGTAAGGTTCTGGCCGAGCTGGCGTATTCCGACGACGCAGGCTTCAAAGCCATCGTTGATCAGGCTAAAGCCGCACTCGCGTAACCTGCGCATATCGGCGCCGGCTGTCGCCTAAGCCTGCCGGCGCCTGAAAAGGCCCTGCACCATGACGACTGATCTGGACTCTGTCCGCGCTGAGCTTATCGCCAGCGTGGACGCAGCCGATTCCCTGGATGCCCTGGAAGCTGCGCGCGTTGCAGCTGTGGGCAAAAAGGGAAGTGTCGGCGCGCTGATGAAGCAGCTGGGCGCATTGCCAGCTGAGGAGCGCAAAGACTTCGGTCAGAGCGTCAACGCCGTTAAGCAGGCAGTTGAAGCGGCGATTGCAGCCCGCAAGGAAACGCTTGAATCCGGTGCGCTCGACGCCCGGCTTGCAGCGGAGCGGGTTGACGTCACCCTGCCGGTCAGGCCGGAGAGCGAAGGTCGCATCCACCCCATCAGCCAGACGATTGATGAGATTGTGCAGATATTCGGCGAAATGGGCTTCCGTGTCGCCGAAGGGCCAGACCTGGAAAATGATTGGCGGAACTTCACCGCCCTCAATATCCCTGAAGAACACCCGGCTCGCCAAGAAATGGACACGTTCTATCTCCGCGCGGATGCCGAGGGGAATCGTCCGGTTCTGCGGACCCATACCAGCCCCGTCCAAATCCGCACCATGATGAACGAAGCGCCGCCGATCCGCATTATAGCGCCCGGCCGCACATATCGCTCAGACCATGACGCCACCCATTCGCCAATGTTCCATCAGGTCGAAGGCTTGGTGATTGATGAGGCGATCCATATGGGTCATCTCAAAGGCTGCTTGATTGAATTCTGCCGCACGTATTTCGAAGTGCATGATCTGCCGGTCCGCTTCCGCAACAGCCATTTCCCGTTCACGGAACCCAGTGCAGAAGTCGATATCGGCTGCACGCGGGATAGCGGCGAGTTGAAGATTGGCGCTGGCGACGATTGGTTGGAAATCCTCGGGTCCGGCATGGTCCACCCGAAGGTTATCGAGAATTGCGGGTTGGACCCGGCCAAATATCAGGGCTTCGCATTCGGCATGGGCATCGAGCGAATTGCGATGCTGAAATATGGCATTCCAGATTTGCGCACATTCTATGATTCAGACCTTCGCTGGCTGAAGCATTACGGCTTCGTGCCCCAAGATATTCCGGGCGCGCTGGGGGGACTGCACCGATGAAGTTCACCCTTGGTTGGCTGAAAGAGCATCTGGATACCTGTCTCTTATACACATCTGACGCTGCCGACGAATAGAGAGGTGTAGA
>CAJXVF010000510.1 GCA_913060845.1 uncultured Alphaproteobacteria bacterium
GGCATAAACGGTCGTTGACGATGCGACGGGTGGGTAGACGATCCGTCGTTCTTCGCCGTTGTCGCCTTCGCCGATATCCACAGTCCACGCGAGAGACGGTACGGGTGCAAGTGCGCGATGGCCAGCATCATGGGCGGGACCGCCATAAGACTGTTCCCATGCGCCCTCAATAGCGGGGGGCAGGGCCGGGCGGATTTCGCCAGCAGATGGGTCAGGCTTCGCTTCGCCTGATTGCTCAAGAATAGCGATCCGTGTGCCGGGCAGCGGCGGAGCTTCCGGCGTGCCGAAATAGCTGTCGGACCCGCAACCAGCCAGCAGCAGTGCCGCCGCCATTAGCAGCGGCCGAAATTGGCGGGCGCTGGGTCCAGTCATCTCTGCTTAGCCTTTCGGGAACGCGGTCAAAGCCGCATCTGCCCGTGTGCGAAGGCCAATGGGTGCTGTTGTGTCCGCGCTGATGGCTTCAAGCCGAGCCTTCGCGGCGTCGAGCTTGCCAAGCTTCCATTCCAACATGGCCGCATACTCATTCGCGAGCGCGCGCCAAGGCCTGCCCTCTGCCGTCAATGGATCGACCAGCGGTAATAGTGTCGCCGGGTCTTCGTCATAGGAGCGGAGGCCAAGCGCCAGCAGTTTCGCTAGTTCTTTGTAGCGATCTGGCGCTTCAAGCGATTCGACCGCGTGCAGCGCCTGAAGTGCTGCTTTGCGATTGCCTGCCTTTTCGTGCGCTTCTGCCTCCCGCATCCGCGCGAGGGCGGCATAGCCGTCTCCGGCTTCATTGGGGATGGCGGCGAACGCTGTTGCAGCTTCTTGCGCTTTATCATTAGCCAAGAGCGCGCCTGCGGCCAGGTAAGCGTCCCCGGCAGCTGCGGCTTGGCTTTCTTGATACTCTCGCCAAAGCGTTGTGCCAGCCACGCCGGCGATGACCAAGACGACGAAAAATCCAACAATTGGGCCATATTTCTTGGCCGATTGCTGCATCCGCTCGCGTCTTACGTCTTCATCTACTTCATCGAAGATGTCGACCACGTCGTCATCCTTCTAGCATGGGGGGGGGAAGCGTTGGCCACATCATATATTTGTGTGGGGTTTTGCGCAATTCCAGTGGTGACCTGATTTGGGCTTTACGGCGCGCCAATTCAGCGCGAACATGCAGTTTATGATGAATCGCAACCGAGGGCCCGCATGACCACCCTGGTCGATCTCAAATCTTACCGGACGTCGCGCCGCCAGGTGTTCTTCCAAAAGGATGAGCTTCGTCGGCTGATGAACCTCTATAGCAGCCGCGTTATGACGGGCGAATGGAAAGACTACGCCATTGATTTCGGCCAAGGCATGGCGACCTTCACTGTCTTCAAACACACGTTCGACGCGCCGCTATACAGCATGGTGAAGATCCGCCGCCGCACTGGTGGTGAAGAATGGCTGGTCTTCTCCGGCAAAGAACGCTTGAAACGCAGCGGCTCCCTCGAGGGCGCATTGGCGTATTTCGACAAAAAGCTGACGGTGGTTCGGTAGGCGGGCGCAGTCTGTGATTTAAAATTGCGGATTATCAGGGCCAGCGATTTTCGCAATAGGGCAAGTCAGATTGTACTGAAGCCCACTAGCCTCATATTGCTGTGACGCCTGACCTGACAGCTGCGATGGCATGAGGCGCAGGACCAACAATGTTCCAAATCCTGCTGGTTTGGTATCGGGATGTGTTGATTCAGGCATATCCCAAGTTTCAACCCAACTCAGCCTGAATTCATCTTCATCTGAAGCCCAGGTGATTTTGATGTCGCCGTCTGCCTGTGCCAGCGCGCCGTATTTTGATGCGTTGGTGGCAAGTTCATGCAGGAGCAGTGCGAGCGGCTGGACGGCTGCATTCCGGACAAGAATTTCAGGACCTTCGAATACATATTGATCGGCGAAGGTCGACAACTCCAACTGTACAATGTCTTTCAGTGCCACCTGCCCCATCGCAGCGGCGTTTAGCAGGTCGAATGAATTCGACATCGTATGGAGCCGCCCAATGAAAGCATCACGCGCATCATCAAGGCTGACGTCGCCTTGCAGGCTTCTCGATGCGATGGATTGGATGACGGCAAGCTGGTTCTTGGCCCGGTGGGCAACTTCTTTTGACAACACCAGGAGCTGCTGTTCAGACCGTTTCTGTTCGGTAATATCGCGTGTGACGCCGCGGATTAATGTGGGCGTGCGTAAACGCCCAACGCCAGCAAACGTGGTTTGACCACGCAGTGCGACCTACGGCGCGTCGCTGTCCTCTGAAGTCACTCTGTGCTCAACATCCAGTACACCTTGGCCGGTTGGATCCAGGGCGCGATCTAGCGCTTCACTCACGGTGATGCGGTCGTCCGGATGAACGAGCTCCAGCATGGCTTCAATGGATAGCGTACTTTGTGCCTGAGACACGCCATAATGGGCGCAGGTACGGGCGTCCCACGTAATCAACTTGTGGGCGACGCTGTAATTGATAACGCCTTGGTCAGCTCCAGTCAGCGCGAGCCGCAAGTCTGCCTGGCTCGCCCGTTGACGGTCTGACGCAACGACGCCGAGACTGAGAATCGTTACGCCAACGACTGCTTTAAATTGCTGAAGGAGGCCTATACGGGTTGGCAAATCAACCTGCTAGGGGCCGAACATGAACAGGCCGTCAACTGCACCCCATACGGCAAACACCGCCATGATCGCTAACGACAAAGCGGATGGCAACCGCCCAGACAATGCTGGCCAGATCATGAAAGGAATGATGTGCCATGGCTGCAGGTCTGCGAAATCTGGGCGGCAGAATATGACCCAACTGGCTATCGCCACCTGTCCGTCATCAGAACATTTGGCTCAACTCGCGGCTTAGATTAGCGGAGGTTCGGCCTCGTCTGGGGGGTTATGCTAGGCGGCGAGCTTGC
>CAJXVF010000511.1 GCA_913060845.1 uncultured Alphaproteobacteria bacterium
CAGCTTGGCTCCATCAGCCACACCTTCCGCCACTGCGCCGAGCGCTGCCCA
Source organism: uncultured Alphaproteobacteria bacterium (assembly GCA_913060845.1). Classification (GTDB taxonomy): domain Bacteria; phylum Pseudomonadota; class Alphaproteobacteria; order Bin95; family Bin95; genus VMCJ01. The sequence goes on from CAJXVF010000511.1 coordinate 52, forward strand.
CCGGACAGCCTCGAGCCCGGCGATTTCTACATCACCAATGACGCCTATAAAGGCGGCCAACACATCCAGGATATTTTCCTGTTCTGCCCGATATTCCATGAAGGTGTGCGCATCGGCTTCGCGGCGACGGTCGTGCATCACATTGATCTTGGCGGCGGCGCACCTGGCCTGAACCCCAACGCACCGGACATCCATTCTGAAGGCATTATCTTCCCCGCACTGAAGCTGAACCGCGAGCGGGATTGGGCCGGTGGGCCTTGGGAAGCCTTCGTGCGGGCCAATGTCCGCATGCCAGACGCGACCTTGGGCGATATCGACGCGCAGTTCGCTGCCAATGCTGTCGGCGCAGAACGCCTGACCGCACTGGCGGACAAATATGGCCGCGAGAAGCTGGCCGACGCCATGACAGAGATGCTGGATTATTCCGAGCGCCGGGTCCGCAATGCGCTCCGCGACGCGCCAGATGGCATTTATACCGGCCAGGATGCACTTGACGATAACGGCGTCACTTCGGACCCTGTCCCGGTGAAAGCCACCGTCACGATCAAAGGCGATTCCATGGAGATCGACTTCGCGGGTACAGCGCCCCAAGTCGCGACCAATATGAACACGCCCTTCGCGTCCACAGTTGCTGCGGCGGTAGCAGCGGCGAAATCCGTCCTGACAGATGCGGACATTCCATTCAATGACGGCTGCAGCCGCGCGATCACAGTGAAGGCACCGGAAGGTTCAATCCTCAATCCGCGATACCCCGCCCCAGTGCGTGCGCGCTTGCTTGCCAGCTACCGCGCCTTCAACGCAGTGATGAAAGCGCTTTCAACGGCAGCGCCAACACGGGTTATCGCCACCGGTACGGATACGACGACCGCCTGCTGCCTCTCCTGGCTTGGGCCAAACGGCTATGACATTTACTTGGAAATCTTCGGCGGTGGGTATGGTGCCGGGCCGGAGAATGATGGCGCAGACGGCGTAGATAGCCCACTTTCAAACTGCGGTAATATCCCCATTGAAGCAACGGATATGGACCACGTGTTCTTCCGCTGCATCGACTACAGCTATATCGCAGGCTCTGGCGGCAAAGGCCGAATGCGCGGCGGGCTTGGCTTCCGCAAGGTCTATGAAATCCTGGAAGATAACGTGACCTTCGCCACATATGGCGACCGCTTCACCCAGCAGGCGGACGGCCTGTTCGGCGGCGATCAAGGCGCACCCGGGCAGAACAAGGTGCTGCGCGGTGACGAAGTAATCGCCCTACCGTCGAAAACATCCTTCCCGCTAAAGCGTGGCGACAAGCTGATCGTGCAGGTCGCAGCAGGTGGTGGGTACGGCGACGCAGCGGACCGCCCCAATGCTCGCGCCGTCCGCGATCAGGAAGACGGTCTCGTCGCGGCGGAGTGACGCGAATTCGATAATTTTATTGCTTTTTCAGGGATGTGGGTCCATACCTCTCACAACACCGCGCCGCGCGTAGAAGACGACAATCCGTCAGCGGCGCTGCTCTAGAGCAACCGGTACCACCACGTTCGCGATATTTTGCGCGTGAGATCGTTGGCTTTTGTGCAATCACGGGGCACCATACTAGGCCTCGTACAGCCACCCGGCAGCTGATCTACGCAAGCTCCATTTGAAAGACGGCAAGCGCCGCTCAGCATCATTGCGAGCGGTCGTAAGGCTTGCCATGTGTATTGGACTTGAAACTTGACGAATTTTACTGACCTCGGCCTCGCCGAGCCTCTGATCCAGGCCATCGAGACGATGGGCTATGAGAAACCAACCCCGATCCAAGCCGCTGTGATCCCGGCTTTCCTTGATGGCCGTGATGTTATCGGCATCGCCCAAACAGGCACCGGCAAGACAGCGGCCTATGTGCTGCCAATGTTGCATGCCCTGGAAGAGCGCCCCTCACGGCCCTCACCAAAGCGCTGCCGGGTTCTGATCCTGGCGCCGACCCGTGAACTTGCCGGCCAGATCGCCGACAACATCCGCTCCCATGGCCGGAACATCCGCCACTCAGTCGCCCTCATTGTCGGCGGCGCCCGTCCCGGCCCACAGATTAAGGCGATGGCGCGCGGTGTTGATTTCCTCGTTGCGACCCCAGGTCGCCTGATGGACCACATGGAAACTGGCGTTCTCAGCCTTGACGATGTTGAAATGGTCGCGCTCGACGAAGCGGATCAAATGCTCGACATGGGCTTCCTGCCCCCGATCCGACACATCCTCGGCTCAATCAAAGGCAAGCGGCAGACCGTTCTACTATCCGCCACCATGCCCCGCCAGATCCGCCAGTTGGCCAACGAATTCCTGCACAAGCCTGCCGAAGTGTCTGTGTCTGAAGGTGCGAAACCAATTGAGCGTATCGCACAGCACGTTCTGCATATCGAAGCCGGTGCCAAACGCCGTGTGCTGACGGACATCCTGCGGGATCCGGAACTGGAACGCGCTATCGTGTTTACCCGCACCAAACGCGGCGCAGACCGGGTTCAGTTGCACCTTGAGAAAGCTGGCCTCCGCGCTGAGGCAATCCATGGCAACCGCAGCCAAAGCCAGCGTGACCGCACGCTCAGCCGTTTCAAAGGCGGGCGCGTGAACGTTCTGGTGGCGACCGATGTTGCTGCACGTGGCATTGACGTCGATGACGTATCCCATGTCATCAATTTCGAGCTGCCAAACGTGCCAGAAAGCTATGTCCACCGGATTGGGCGGACGGCGCGCGCAGGCAAGGCTGGCGTCGCAATCTCGCTTTGTGACCGCACGGAACGCGCTTACCTGCGTGATATCGAACGCCTGATCAGCACCTGTCTCTTATACACATCTGACGCTGCCGACGAATAGAGAGGTGTAG
>CAJXVF010000512.1 GCA_913060845.1 uncultured Alphaproteobacteria bacterium
GCACTTAGGGGCGGGCCCGGCGTCATTCCTTTGAAGCGCAAAACGCCGCGCACCCGCCCGCCGCCCCTGGTCGCACTTTGCGATATCTCAGGCTCTATGGCGCGATACTCGCGGATGCTGCTGCATTTTCTGCATGCGCTGAGTTCAGACAGGGATCGCGTCCATAGCTTCGTCTTCGGCACTCGGCTTACTAACGTCACCCGGCACCTGCGCGGCCGCGATGTTGATCTGGCACTGGAGCAAGTGGCAAAATCCGTAGTTGACTGGGAAGGCGGCAGCCGCATTGGCTGGTGCCTGGAGCGCTTTAACAAGGAATGGTCCCGCCGTGTATTGGGCCAGGGTGCTGTTGTTCTGCTGATTACGGATGGCCTTGATCGCGAGTCAAATGAGGTGCTTGCGGCAGAAGCGGAGAGGCTTGCTAAATCGTGCAGAAGGCTTATCTGGCTAAATCCGCTTTTGCGCTATGATGGGTTTGAGCCGAAAGCGGGCGGCGTGCGCGCGATCCTTCCACATGTGGACGAATTCCGCGCGACGCATAACTTAGAGAGCTTGGAGGCGTTGGCTGCCGCATTGAGCGGCCCAGCGCCTGTACTTGGGGCAAGAGGAGCAGATCAATGGCTGCGACAGATGTAGCGTCCACGATTGGACCAGCGGAAACACACGAAATTATTGGCCAAGCGCAAACCTGGCGGCGCGCAAAAAAGGGCGTGGCCATTGCGACGGTGGTCTCCACCTGGGGCTCTAGCCCCCGCGCGATTGGCTCACAACTGGTCGTGAATTCAGATGGGGCGTTCTTGGGTTCTGTTTCTGGCGGCTGCATTGAAGGCGCTGTCGTCACGGAAGCGTTGGATGTGATTGAGGACGGCAAACCCCGTATGCTTGATTTCGGGGTTACGGACGCACAGGCCTGGGAAGTTGGCCTGGCATGCGGCGGCAAGGTCGAAGTGTTTGTAGAACGGGTTGGCCAATGAGATCCAAAACACTTGATAGGCTAGCGGCCCTCGCCCAGGAAAAACAACCGACTGCACGGGTCGTCCGCATTTCTGATGGCCGGGAAACGCTTGTACGCCCGGACCGGGTAGAGGGCGATCTTGATGCGCCGTCAGATGTCATTGTAGCGGCCCGCGAAGCCCTTCGGAGCGATCGATCCGGCATGGTCCCCCATGGCAATGAGCGATATTTCATCCATGTGCATAATCCGCCCCGGCGGATGATCATCGTCGGCGCCGTGCATATCTCGCAGCCCTTGGTCGCAATGGCGCGGGAAGCCGCATTCGACGTAACCGTAATCGATCCCCGTGGCGCGTTCGCAACTGTTGAGCGCTTTCCAGACGTTACGCTGATAGACGATTGGCCCGATGACGCCATGGGCGCCCTTAAGCTTGATACACGGACGGCTGTAGTCACCCTTACCCATGATCCCAAAATTGATGATCCAGCTCTTGCCGCTGCAATGCATTCGCCAGCCTTCTATATTGGCGCGCTCGGTAGCCGTAAAACCCATGCGAGCCGGTTAATTCGACTGCGTGACCAGGGCTTCGATAGCCGCAAGCTGGACCGCATTCACGGCCCCATTGGCCTGAACTTTGGTGGGCGCGCACCGGCAGAGATCGCCGTTTCCATTCTGGCGGAAGCGCTGATGACCCTACATGGCGGCAACGTGAAGTGAAGTTTGGGCCGGTACCGGCAAGCGAGGCGGCAGGCGCATATCTGGCCCACTCCATCCGGCTGGACCGCCGGACCTTCAAAAAAGGCCGCCTACTTTCGCCAGATGACATCGAGGTATTGGTGGCCGATGGCGTTGATGCGGTCACTGTCGCGCGGCTTGAAGATAGCGATGTCCATGAAGACAAAGCAGCCGCGCGGTTGGCAATAGCCCTGGCAGGTAGCGGCTTAAAGATCAGCACTGCATTCACGGGCCGCGTCAATTTGATAGCAGACTGCGCGGGCATCCTGACTGTGGATGCTGACTGCATTAACCGCATCAATGCCGTGCACGAAAGCGTCACCGTCGCCACGCTCGCCCCTTACGCATCAGTAAGCCCAAGGCAGATGGCCGCGACAATCAAGATTATTCCATTCGCTGCGCCGGAATGGGCTGTCGCCGAAGCGGAAGCCATCGCGAAGGCGAGCGCACAAGCCCTCGTCGCCCATCCATACCGCCTAATTCGCGCGGCACTGATCCAATCCACATTGCCAACGGTGAAGCCAAGCGTGCTTGATAAAACCGTGGACGTGACCGCAGCCCGGCTAACAGCCCTTGGCGGCGTTCTCGCCGATGAACGCCGCGCGCTCCATGACGCAACAGCAATCGCCGACGCCATCAAGGCCGCAGATACGGTCAACGCAGATATCCTGTTGATCGCTGGCGCATCTGCAATCGTTGATCGGGCGGACGCCCTGCCAGCAGGGATCGAGCAAGCTGGCGGCACGGTGCTGCATTTCGGCATGCCGGTTGATCCAGGTAATCTCATCATGCTGGCAGAGCGGGACGGCAAGCCAGTGATCGGCCTACCAGGATGCGCCCGCTCCCCCAAATTGAACGGTTTTGACTGGGCGCTGCAGCGATTTGCAGCCGGTGTTCCGGTGACGCCGCAGGATATCCAAGCCATGGGCGTTGGCGGGCTTTTGGCTGAAATCGGCGCGCGCCCATTGCCCCGCGCAGAAGCAACGCGAACACCAGCAGACACACAGCACGCTCCCAAAGTCGCAGCCATGGTTCTGGCAGCCGGGCAATCCCGTCGCATGGGCCAAGCGAACAAATTGTTAGAAGTGGTTAATGGTAAGGCGATGGTCGTCACAGCCGTTGAAGCTGCACTGGCTGCGGACGTTTCCTGCGTTACGGTCGTCACGGGCCATGAAGCAGATGCCGTGCAGGCAGCC
>CAJXVF010000513.1 GCA_913060845.1 uncultured Alphaproteobacteria bacterium
TCTCTATTCGTCGGCAGCGTCAGATGTGTATAAGAGACAGTTGCTGGCCTTGCGAAGGTCGTCCCGCAAGCGATTCAGGTCTTGCTCCAGCCGGGCAGCGCGGGTTTTAACGACCGCTTGTTGACCGGTATGGAGGTCAATCGTGCGGTTTACGTCCTTACGCTGCTGCTCCGCCTCATCTCGCTCACCTGCTGCATTGGCAGGCGAGGCAGCGGCGAGCGCCAGAATGAAGATGAACCAGCGCATGTCTGCTGTTAGCCCTTCGGTACCAAATCAGCGCCACGACGAAGTGCGCGACCAGGCTTTGCCCCCGTCGCTGCGCCCGAGCGCCATACAAACGCGCCGTTCGTCATAACAGCATCGACGCCGCCGGCGGGCTCCATCGGCGTATCGAAGTTAGCGCGGTCAATAACTGTTTCTGGGTCAAAAATCACGAGATCAGCGAAGGCACCTTCGCGCAAATATCCGCGATCCTTCAGACCGAATACATCAGCCGGAACGCCCGTCATGCGCCGGACCGCTTCCTCTAGCGGCATCAGGCCAATGTCACGGCTGTAATGGCCCAGCACGCGCGGGAAAGTTCCCCAGAGGCGTGGATGTGGGCGCTCGTCATGGGGAATGCCGTCAGAGCCGATCATGGCGTCTTCAAACGCCAACACATCGCGCACGTCATCTTCTGCCATGGAGAAGTAAATCGCGCCTGCAGGAAGCAAGCGATCCACCATCTCCTCCGGCTTGATCTGATATTCCATAGCCATCTCAGCCAGGTCCCTGCCCGCTGCTTCCGGCATCGGCTCGGACCAAGTAATCAGCACCTTGGACGAGTCGGCCACGCGTTCTTTCAGCAACACTGTTGAACTGGCGATATAGGGATAAACATCCAACGCCACTTTCTGCGTCTTCCGCGCTTCTCTGATCATGGGCAATGATTGTCGGACCATGCCGTGATTTTCCACGCCGGAGGCTTTGTGATGCGATAGCAGAATGGGCATATCGCCCCGCCGCCCAATCTCCAGCGCCTCCTCAACGGATTTCAGAAGGTCTGGCCCTTCATTGCGAAGGTGCGTCGCGTAAATACCGCCTGCCGCACCTGCCACTTCCGCAACCCGCGCCACTTCATCGGTCGAAGCGGCCCGTGCGGGCGGATAGAACAGGCCTGTCGAGAATCCGGCGGCACCCGCTTCCATCGCTTCGGCCACGCCAGCGCGCATTGCGTCGATTTCAGCGTCCGTCGCCGTGCGGCCCAGATCTGAAACCTCGGTGATACGCAACGTTTGATGGCCAACCAGGAAGATCGCATTGGCCGCTGCCGGCTGCTTATCCACTTGATCAATGAAAGCGGCGAATGTTGGGAAGCGCACTGGGTCGAGGCCGAATATCAGATCCAGAGGCGGCTTCGGGCGGCCAGCGGCTGTGAAGGGCGCTAGGCTGACGCCGCAATTGCCGACCACGACTGTCGTGACGCCCTGGCTCGTTTTCGGCCGCATAGCCGGATCAACAAACAGCAAGCGGTCATCATGGGTATGCACATCGACGAACCCTGGCGTTACGGCCTTGCCGGTGGCGTCAATCCGCTCATCGGCTTGGGCTTCCGAGAGATCGCCGATGGCGGCAATCCTATCACCAGAAATACCAACATCGGCGCGAACGCGGTCGTCACCAGTCCCGTCGATAACATCGCCGCCGGAGATCACCAGGTCGAAGCGTTGCGGTTCATCCATGGTCATCAATCCTGAATACGAAGCGGTTGCGGGGCGTCAGGCAGCGTCACGCCAAAGCGGCGCTGCATCGTGTCCTGCGTCAATTCAAAACTAGAGCCATGGCGCACGACTTCAAACGTCGATAGATCCAGAAGTGTTGAGGATGCGCGATAAGGCCAGCATTTCCGCAAGCCGTGGTCGATCACAATATCGGCGACATCCCTGATTTCCGGCTCGATATCGACGGCCTGGAACTTCGTCCCGGCAAGGCTGAGATTGGCGGAGGAGCCGAACAGCGCATGGCCTGCTTCCCGGCTACGGCGGGAAATGGCGGCATGGAATGGGCCGGCTTTGGTAAGCATGCAAAGCGTGCCATCCTTGGTGCTCATGCTAAGTGCATCGGGCTCCATCGTTGCCAAGATTGGGTGATCCATCCGACATGGGCCGATCACGCCGAGCGGCAGGTCATCATCAACCGTGATTGCGTCAAACGCGGCCCAACCTTCATCAGGGTGTACGTAAAGCTCCCGCGCGAGTTCATTATCGCCAATCATGGCGTTGAACTTTGTCGGCTGGCGGCGCTTGGCGTCAAAAATACGGCGGAGGGCGGCATATGAGCCGCCTATGGCGGAGTATCCGACATCCATTGGCATGATCGCGACGCCGCCGGACTTCAGCACGGCGAACGCGCGGTCCGCTTCTTGAGCCATAAATGATGTTTCTTGGTGCATTCCGAATCAGTTCTTCAAGTAGAGCGCCGCATTGTCCAGGCGAGGATAGCGCCTGCCGCCGCCGCCGTCGCGGCTATCGCGAATGCCAGTGCATAAGCTTGGCTAAATGCTTGCTCTGGCCCAACACCCGCTGCAAGCGCTGAAGATTCTGTCTCACCGAACAGAAGCGTCAGCATGGATGCGGCAGCGACGACGCCGATGGTCCGCGTTGCCATAGCGAGGCCACCTGCAACGCCGCGTTCCGATTCTGGCAATCCAGCCGTGACGCCATCCAAATATGCAGTTTGGAAAAACCCGAGGCCTATGCCCGCCAATGCTAAAGTCGCAATGACCTCAGCCAAAGAGCTGGCGCCATTCACTTGGCCAATAAGAATCAGTCCAGCAGCAGCCGTGGCCGCTCCCAGAGCAGCTACGCTTTGGCTGGACATGGCCTTCAACATCCCTGTCTCTT
>CAJXVF010000514.1 GCA_913060845.1 uncultured Alphaproteobacteria bacterium
CGAGATGTAGAGAGGTCTCGTGGGCTCGGAGATGTGTATAAGAGACAGCTGTTAGACCGTCTGCAGGAGGAGTTGAACCTGGCCTACATGTTCATCACCCACGATCTGGCGACCGTGCGTTCTATTGCGGACGAAGTCGTGGTCATGCGCCAGGGCAAAGTGGTCGAAGCCGGGCCAAAGGACGTAATGTTCAAGCCCCCACACCACCCCTACACCGACCTCCTCCTATCCTCCGTCCCCGAAATGGACCCGGATTGGCTGACCAACCTGCTGGAAGAGCGCGGGGCGGATAACGTTGGGGAGGCGGCGGACGTTTAAGGCTGAAGGCTTTGCGCTGTTGCTTCACCTAGAGTATGATTATTGACATACTCTAGGTGCGTTGAGCATGGGGAAACATAGCAAATGGTTATGACAAGAAAAACCATCACAATCCCTGAACCGATGGATGCTTGGGTAAAAGCACAGGTCGATGATGGCCGTTACGGCAATGACAGCGAGTATTTTCGTGACCTGATTCGCCGCGACCAAGACCGTCGTCTCGCTGAGCACCAATTGCGTAGCCTCATTGATGAAGGTCGAGAGAGCGGCCAAAGCGAAAATCAAATTCCAGAGATAAAACAGCGGGTTCAGGCGCGTTTGCGGGCAGATGGCAGGCTATAGATTAAGCAATACCGCTGTTGCTGATGTCGAAAGCATTTACCAATATTCGGTCCTGAATTTCGGGTTGACCAAAGCAAACACGTATATTGATCACTTGCATGACCGATTGTCAGTTTTGAATGAGCAGCCCTATTGGGGCAATGCCTACGCGCACATCGCGCCGGAGCTCAAGCGCTACGAATATGGTGCCCACTCAATCTACTATGAGATAGCCGACGGCGGCATATTTGTCATTCGCGTGCTTGGAAAGCGGCAAGATCCTGCAAGGCATTTCTAACGCTGGGCTATCGCCGTTCTAACGTCATTGGCAGTCCACCTTTCGGCCTGAGCGTCAACCTGCACTCAATTTCTAGCTTGTGTTCTGGAACTGGTTTCAGGCGGAAGTCGCGGGCTAGGGTTGCTAGGCAAAGCACGGCCTCTACCAAGCCAAAACGCGCACCGAGGCAGACGCGGGCGCCGGCGGAGAAGGGGAGGTAGGCGAATTTGGGTGGTGGTTCGGCGGTGCCTGGGTAATCCCCCCATTTTTAATGGGGCTCGGCTGTAGAACTACGCGGCCATTTTCAGTTTCATGGCGGGAGTGATACCGCCAATGCCCATGTTGGGTCTGTCATTGTTGTAAGTCCACAGCCATGCCGTGGCCTGTTCCTGTGCCTCCTCTATCGTTTCAAAGATGTATTGAGCCAGCCATTCGCCGCGAACCGTGCGATTGTAGCGCTCGATATAAGCATTCTGCTGCGGCTTGCCGGGTTGGATGTATTCGATGTGAATGCCCCGTTTCTCTGCCCAGCCCATCAGCTTGCCACTGACGTACTCCGGGCCATTGTCCACACGTATCGTCGTCGGCTTGCCGCGCCATTCCATGATCAGGTTCAGGCTGCGCACAACACGCTCCGCTGGCAGGGAGAAGTCCACCTCAATACCCAAACCCTCGCGGTTAAAGTCGTCCAGCACATTCAATGCCCGGAAAGATCGACCGTCAGCCAATTGATCTGCCATGAAGTCCATGGACCACGTATGGTTTGGCGCGTCAGGCACTGCCAGCGCATCAGGCTTGTCTCGTTTCAAGCGCTTTCTCGGCTTGATCCTCAGGTTCAACTCCAGTTCGCAATAGATGCGATAAACCCGTTTATGGTTCCAGCCAAAGCTTTTGACGTTGCGCAGATACAGAAAGCATAGGCCAAATCCCCACGTGCGCCGGTTGGTCGTCAATTTGACCAGCCACTCGGCGATCTCCGCGTTCGCGTCGCTCAACGTGCGCTCGTAGCGATAGCAAGTCTCGCTGATCTGAAAGGCGCGGCAGGCCAGCGCTATACTAACCCCGTGCCGTACGACCGCTTGCACGGCCATCTCGCGACGCTGACCCTCTCAGCGGATGCATGCATCCGCCTGCCGGGCAACGGACGGCCTCAATGCTTTTTTCCGAGCGCCTCCTTCAGTAAATCATTCTGCATGCTCATCTCGGCATACATCTTCTTCAGCCGCCGGTTCTGATCCGCCAAATCCTTCATCTCGGCAATCAGCGATGCGTCTATAACCCGGCAGGTGATGCTTGCATCACTGAGAGGGCATACCGCCGAATTTGGCCCGCCATTTGTAAAATGAGGCGCTGCTCATGCCGTGTTCACGGCAAAGCTCAGACACAGGAACACCGCCCTCTGCCTGCTTCAAAATTACCATGATCTGGACGTCGCTATATCGTGCTGTCTTCATCGAAAATCTCCTCAGATATCTTGCCGAGAAAATTCTACTGCTGAACACCACTGATTTTCGGGGGGATTACCCCTGGAAGGAAGCGTTCTGGGCGGAAGGCATCCGGCTCTTTCCAATAGGCCTTATGGCGCTGCACGAGCCAGGGTGCCACGACGATGATGTCGCCTTTCGATACCGGAAACCCTCGCAAGGTATCGTCGCCGCGCGCCTCACGGCTGAGCAATGGCACAGGTGGATAAAGGCGGAGCGTTTCTTCGAATACGGCTCGGGCATAGGGCAGGCGTTGGAAGTCCTCCAGCGTTGCGGACCGACCGTTTTCCAAGACCGCATCAGCTTCTGCGTGCAGTTTGGCTTCTACATCGGGGCGCATGGCGATTAGCGCCCAGGTCCATGCAAGCGCGTTGGCGGTCATCTCATGGCCAGCCATGAAAAGGACGATCGCCTCATTGCGGACCTGTCTCTTATACACATCTCCGAGCCCACGAGACCTCTCTACATCTCG
>CAJXVF010000515.1 GCA_913060845.1 uncultured Alphaproteobacteria bacterium
AGAGGTCTCGTGGGCTCGGAGATGTGTATAAGAGACAGGATTCCATCCGTACCCGATAGCCAATTGTCTCGCCAACCTGCTCCCCCAGAAGGGACGCCATACGACCAGCAGCGGCGCGGACGGCGAGCCTGCGCGGCGCCAGCATCAAGATGCGGCGATATTCGACCCAAGGCGCTCCCAGCAAAGCCAAAGGTGCTAGCGTTGACTTGCCCGCACCCGGTGGCGCTACCAGAACAGCGGATGGGCCAGCAGCCAATGCGGCCAGCAGATCTGGCAGCACGGCCTCAATCGGCAGGCCGCCGGCAATTGTTTTGAGATCGATCAGCCGCCGCCACCTTGCATCATGGCGTCCATCCGGCGCTGCATTTCTTCAGGCGGCAGATCTTCGATCGGCTGAGAGATAATCCAGACATGGCCGAAGGGGTCACGGATACGACCAGCCCTTTGGCCATAAAACTGGTCTGCTACGGGTATCAGCACTTCCGCACCCGTTTTCGCTGCAGCAGCCACCGTCGCATCGGCATCCTTAGTATTGAGCGCCATGCAGACAGGGGTCCCGCCAAGGTCATTCGGCGAGCCGCCAAGCCCGTCATCTGCCGCTTCTGCCTGAAAGATCGGTGTGTCGCCAATATGGATTTCGCAGTGGACAATTTTACCGTCTGGTATCCGCAACGGCGCACCCACCTCTACCGCACCAAACACGTCCCCGTACCAAGCGATGGCCTTATCCGCATCATTGACGGAGAGATATGCGATTAGGTCCCGTACAATTGGATCGGCCATGACAGCGCCTCCATTCAGTTCGCCGTGAAGCCAGCATCCACATAGATCATCTGGCCAGACATATACCGGCCCGCTTCTGAGCACAGCATGATCAGCGCGCCGTGCATGTCTTCAGTCACGCCATTGCGGCCAAGGAATGTGCGGTCTGCGTTGTTTTGCCAGCGCTTGGCGTCATTCACGACCGGTTGGGTGAGTTCCGTTGGGAAGAAGCCGGGGCAAATGGCATTCGCCGTAATGCCGTCCGGCCCCCAATCCTTCGCCATCGCCCGCGTTAGCCCTGCAACGCCAGACTTGCAGGCGGCATAGGCCGTTGTTCCAGGAAGCGCATGGCTGGTCGTGATGGAGCCAATGTTAATGATGCGTCCCCAGCCCTTCGCCTTCATAGCTGGGTGGAATTGCTGCGCCACATGCAGCGGTGCCATCAACTGCACCTGAATGACGGCAAGGAATTCCGCTGGGGATAGATCTTCCGCCGCTTTGCGCACGGTATTCCCTGCCACGTTGACGACAATGTCTGGATCACCGAAAGGCTTGCGCGCCGCAGCTGCCATCGCTGGCAGGCTATCCAAATCGCCAACGTCAGCGACGACGTAGGCCGCGTTTTCGGCCCCAAGCTCACCCACCATTTCTTGCAGGCGCTCTTCCCGGCGTGCGGCCATAACGACTTTGCCGCCAGCATCCACAATGGCGCGGGCGAAGGAACGGCCAATGCCGCTGGAAGCGCCAGTGACAAGCGCCACATGCCCCGCCAAATCGAACGCAGCGAGGCCTTTCGGCAGGCTTGCAACCGGTGCATCAGCCATGCTTATTCCGCCGCCTGCGCTTCGGAAATTGCTTGACCATCGACGCGGGTTTCGCCCTTCAGGTTATCAACCGTCACATGGGTATCGTACCAAGTCAGGATCGGTGCGGCACCGAACTTCTCCGTCAGCATGGCTTCGCGTTCTGGCGTGAACCAGGCCTCTGCAGCCTCCCGGCTTTCCCATAGGTAGACGCCGCCGGTGCCTTTATCCCCATTCAGGTAATCCTTGCGGATCAAACCTTTGGCAGTGAGGCCCTGGTATGTCGGCGCGGTTGACGTACCAGAAGCAATCGCTTGCTCCTGGGTGCGCTTACCAAGCGGAAATTGGACGACGACAATGCAATTCGCCATGGTGAAGTCTCCTGCTGAATTAGCCGTGGGGTGCGAGAATTTGGCGGACGGTTTTCACGTCCTGCAGCTTATCGAACCCAGCGTTGACTTCGTCGAAGCCAATATGGCCATCGACCAAGCTGTCTACTGGCAAACGGCCCTGCTTATAGAGGCTGATGAAGCGCGGGATGTCCCGCACTGGCACGCAAGAGCCCATATAGCTGCCCCGGATCGATTTCTCCTGGGACACCAGATCACCCTGGTTGAAGGAGAATTCTGCCGTGGAAGGCGAAAGGCCCGCCGTAACGACAGACCCGCCATAGCGCGTGATCGCGTAGGCCGTGTTCATCGCCGGAATGGTGCCGGCCAGATCAATGGCATAATCAACGCCGCCATTGCTGATATCACGCACCTGTTCAACAGCGTTCGCATCCCGTGCGTTCACGGTATGGGTAGCACCCAATTGCCGGGCGAGGCCGAGCTTTGAGTCTTCCAGATCAATGGCGATGATCTTCTCCGCACCCCCAAGCCGGGCACCGAGGATGCCGTTCAAGCCAACACCGCCAAGTCCGATGATCGCAACTGTATCGCCCGGTAGAATACGCGCCGTGTTGATAACGGCACCAACGCCAGTCATCACCGCGCAACCAAAGAGCGCTGCATCCGCCAACGGAATGTCTTTGTCGATCACGACTACGCTGCCACGGTCCGCAACGGCATATTCTGCCATGCAAGATACGCCAGCGTGGTGGTTAACCCGCTCGCCGTTCATATCTCGAATACGGCTTTCGCCAGACATTAGATTGCCGGCACCCTTGGTTGCTGCAGCCAGTTCGCAAATCTGCGGGCGACCTTCAAGGCAGCGACGGCAACGGCCACATGAGGCCGAAAACTGAAACACCATATGATCTGTCTCTTATACACATCTCCGAGCCCACGAGACCTCTCTACATCTC
>CAJXVF010000516.1 GCA_913060845.1 uncultured Alphaproteobacteria bacterium
TCTCGTGGGCTCGGAGATGTGTATAAGAGACAGGTATTTCCATAGCGAAACCTTGCCTGGCATAAATATCGACAGCGATGATGAACTGTTGGATTTCGCCAAGCGACGCGGCAATACGGGCTATCACTTAGTCGGCACCTGTCGCATGGGACCAAAGGACGATGCACGGTCTGTCGTTGACGATGAATTACGGGTTATCGGCGCCACTGGATTGAGAGTGATTGACGCCTCAATCATGCCCATGCTCCCCTCTGCCAACACTTTCGCCTCCACCATCGCAATTGCGGAAAAAGGGGCGGACCTTATACGTGGAATAAAGATGGAATCCGCCGCATGACGAGCGCAAAACGGGCCACAGGCATTGGCGCACCGGTCCAACGGACAGAAGACGCACGGCTCACAACTGGACGCGGCCTGTATACCGCAGATGTATTCCCAGACGGCCTGACCTACGCCGCCATCGTGCGCTCACCCTACGCCCACGCAGATATCAAAAGCATAGACGCGGCGGACGCCCTCGCACTTGAAGGCGTATATGCCGTTTTGACGGGCGCTGACGCTACCGAAGATGGGCTGAAACCAATCCCGCATAATGCCGAGTATGCTGGCGGACCGGATGCTGTGTTACGGCTCCCAGATGGGTTCGAAACGTACTCCCCCGAGCATCACGCTTTACCGCACCACCGCGTTCGCTTTGTCGGTGAGCCAGTCGCGATTGTCGTTGCTGAAACACAAGCACTCGCGATGGACGCAGCGGAATTGGTCAACGTCGACTACACGTCCCTTCCCGCAGTTACAGACGCCCGAGCGGCACGGAAACCGGATGCGCCGCAAGTTTGGGACGCCTGTGCTGGAAACCTTTCCCTGACCTGTGAGGTGGGCGACAAAGCCGCTACGGATACAGCCTTCAGAAACGCAGCCCATATCGTCAAATTCGACACCTGGGTTAACCGGATCACCGGCGTACCCATGGAACCCCGCGCTGTCATCGGCGAATATGATGCAGATCGGGAATTCTACACGGTTCGTACAGGGTCCGGGCGCGGTGCTGTCCAAACACGGGAGCGCATGGCCTATATGCTCGGCGTGCCGTTGGAAAATGCCCGCGCTGTCTTCGGCGATATGGGTGGAAACTTCGGCACCCGGAACGCCTTTTTCCCAGAAGCGTTACTCATTCCATGGGCCGCAAAACGCGTGGGCCGTCCGGTCAAGTGGATCGCCAGCCGGAGCGAGTGCTTCCTCAGCGACTATCAGGGCCGCGATCTTGCTGTTACAGCGGAATTAGCACTGGACACCGAAGGCAAGTTCTTAGGGCTGCGGGGCGTGAATACGTCGAACCTCGGCGCATACCTCGCTTACTACTGGCCGCTGCGCAAAGGGCTATCGCTGATGCAAAGCGTCTACGACATCCCGGCACTGCATTTCGAAGGCCACGCCGTATTCACCAATACCGCACCTACCGCCGTTTATCGAAGCGCCGGACGGCCTGAGGCGATCTACGTGATTGAACGGCTCATCGATCTGGCCGCCAACCAGTGCGGCTTTGACCGTGCGGACCTCCGCCGTCGTAATCTGATAGCGGCAGACGCCATGCCCTTCACCACCGCAGTCGGTGTCACCTATGACAGTGGCGACTATACTGATGCGATGGATCAGGCGCTGGAAGCTGCTGATTGGGCCGGGTTCAGCGCCCGTAAAACCGAAAGCGCCGAGCGCGGCCTTTGCCGAGGCATCGCTGTCGCAAACTATATTGAAGTGACGAGCGGCATCCCGCGTGAGCGCGCCGAAATCCGCATCTGCACCGATGGCGCGATTGAATTGGTCGCAGGCACCATGAGCAGCGGCCAAGGACATGAGACCAGCTATGCGCAAGTGTTGAGCGAATGGTTGGACGTACCGTTCGACATCATCCGCTATATCGACAATGACACGAACCGCGTTTCTGTTGGCGGCGGGTCGCATTCTGGTAGATCCATGCGGCTGGTCAGCATCGCCATCGACCATGCGATTAAGGACCTGCTTGCCAAAGGGAGCGAGATCGCAGCGCATTTTATGCAGGCACCCGTTGAAGATGTCGCTTATGCATCAGGCGCATTTAAGGGCCCCAATGGTGCTGCGGTGACGTTGTTTGAAGCGGCGGAGGCCGCTGCCACGCTAAACAGCCTGCCCTCCGCGCTTTCCGGTCATTTCGAAGGCATTGGCGATATCACGAACCGCGATGGTGGATTTCCATACGGCACCCATGTCTGCGAGGTAGACGTTGACCCGGAAACTGGCCACGCCGCCATTTTATCCTGGACTGGCGTTGATGATGTTGGACGCGCGATCAATCCATTAATCCTGCATGGCCAAGCCCATGGTGCCATTGCCCAAGGCCTTGGACAGGCGCTGCTGGAAAGCATTCATTACGAGCCAGAAAGTGCGCAATTGCTGTCTGGATCGTTCATGGATTACGCCATGCCCCGCGCCGATACCGTCCCGCCAATGCACACGATTATCTCCGAAGTCCCCTCCACATACCACCCCCATGGCGTGCGTCCAGGCGGTGAAGGCGGCACGACGCCGGCCCTTGGTCTGGTCGTCAACGCCATTGTGGATGCGCTTTCGGATTACGGCGTGAAGCACATTGAAATGCCGACGACGCCCGAACGCGTTTGGCAGGCTATTCAGGCGGCCAAGACAGGTGACGCAGCATGATCGCCCATGGCGGACAATCAATTTACGGCATTGATGTCGGTATCCTTATGCTGGATGCCCAATTTCCACGTATTTTGGGCGACATGGGCAATGCTCGGACTTGGCCTTTCCCGGTGCGTTACAAGATCTGTCTCTTATACACATCTCCGAGCCCACGAGACCTCTCTACATCTC
>CAJXVF010000517.1 GCA_913060845.1 uncultured Alphaproteobacteria bacterium
TACGAGATGTAGAGAGGTCTCGTGGGCTCGGAGATGTGTATAAGAGACAGGGATGCGGTTGAGGGGGTGGTTGGTGGTGCTGTGGGGTGATGGCGGTGCGGGGCAGACTGGCTTCCCAAGTATCAAGGGCGGTATCTGACAAAGATCGCTGCTAGCTCTTGGTGAAATCTCGCCCTACTATCAATGGCAGAAACGGCCCAAAGCGGACCTTGGCACCAGGTGTGTCTTAGGGCCGGAGCTGACCCTAACCGGTCATTCAGCATTCATGCGGCCACACCCTGCGTTGGCTCTTCCGACGGCCCATCCTGGCCAACGCGTGGCCGAACGCACTTATTGCCCGCCGCCGGACGAATGTCACGCGCAGGCAAGTCCTGATCGCGGACCGGTCAAGCGATTGCGTTCCCGGCTGCAGTGGCCGGCCGGTCCGCAAACGCGAGCTTGAGAGTGTCCCGCACTTCTTGAACTTCGGCGCCAATCAATACGCCGTGCTTCCTCATCTCGCGGTGCGTGCGCGGCAGATTGTAGAAGGGAATTGACGGATACATGTGATGTTCGATGTGAAAATTTACGTGGTGCGGGAAGAACAGCCACATCAACCAGCGAGGACCGATGTTCGTACGCGCCGCCGTCAACGGAGATGAAAAGTCGCTGACCGCGCCATGTTCGCAGATCGCCCGCAGTCGTAGTATCGGCTGGAGGAAGGTCAGCAGCGGTAGGACCCAAAAGAGCAGATACTCAGCGAGAAATCCGCCAGCCCAGGCCGCCGCAGGCATCGCAATGTGAAAGCCCAGCACCCACCAGCGATCTGCCCTGGCTGCGGCCCGTAGACGAGGTGAGGTATCGTTCAATGGACGATTGGCGTCGCCGGTCTCCTCGTTGATCGCCGGAGCCCCAAAGAAATAACGATAGGTCATGAAGGCCGTCCGGCCGAACAGGTCCTTGAACAGCTTGGTGAGCAGATAAGCGCGCCCGCGCGGATATCCGGCATTCAGCGGAACATCCGGATCCTGATGCTCATAAAGATGATTATGATGCAGCCGGTGCGTGACCCGATAGGTCGGCATTGAGATTCCGACGATCCCGCCGGTTATCCGCCCCACGACATCGTTCAGGGTCCGGTTCCGAAATAGGCGATAGTGCGCGGCGTCGTGCGCAAGCACGAAACAGGCTTGCTGCCGCGTCGCGATCAGGAACGCTGCTGGGAGGATCACAAGCGGATGCCATGTCCAAACTGCCAGGGCGACCAGAAGGGTGATAGTGCCATAGAGTTCGATCAGCCCGGCGCACGCCTTGCGGTCATCCTGAAGCGTCAGCTCCTTGACCAGAGCAGTCGGCAGGCGACGCCTTAGGCGTTCGTCTTCGTGAAACCTCTCACCCGATATTGCGATATCAGAATGCATCGCGTTCTCTGTGGGCATTCCCATTGGGACCTCGCTTTAAAAGATTGGCGCTCGCTAGACCATTGCGATTGCTACTGGGCCCCTCTCAAAATGCCACAAGCGAGCCCAAGTTGGCTACGCTCATACTTAACCTGTTGCCGCCTTGTCAAAGCGTGACTTGGGCGCATCGGACCTGCTCAGTGTTCGATATGATGCCAGGCGATTTGGCAAAGCTGAGCCGGTCAGGCTGCGCGTTCCAATCCAAAACGCAACGGCGCTCAAGGCTGTAAACCGGCAGCAACGTGTTTTTCCACGAGGTCGCGCATGTCTGTTCGATCGGAATTGTACATGTACTGCCGCCATCGACTGGCCGTGAAATTTGGGTTGCGGGCATAGATTTCTTCAACTTTCCGGCGAGCTTCTTCGTGAAGCTCCAGTGCTTCTAGCGAAATTGCCAGTGCGGATCGCTGCATCAACCAACTCGGCCTTCGAGAGACAATATGGCGCGCCAGCGCCACCGCATCTGGCCACCGACGAAGTCCAATATAGGCGTCGAGCATGACAGCAAGGTAGGGATCAGGCGCTGTTGGCGAACGTTGATTCGCCTCCCGCGAATACCTGAGCGCTTCGTCAAATCGACCCAGAGCATTAAGTATGGTCGCACACATATGATAAGCGTCGCCCAGAGACGGAGCGATGCGTGCGGCCTTCATTGCCCATTTCAGGCCATTCTCGAAATCACTCTCGGCGAGCTTGACGTGCCCAACCTCAGCGCACGCGAGGGCATGGTCTGGGTCGATCTCAAGCGCCTTGTCGAGTAGCCTTTGGGCTTCGCGAAGGCTTTCTAAGCGGTTCTCAGACCATCCCCACGTTGCATCCTCGATATGGGTTCTCGCAAGCCCCACCATGGCTGCCGGGAAACTTGGGCTAACTTGGAGCGCTTTCTGAAAGAGATCCTGCGCGCGTTTGCTCCCAGAGCGACGATAATCTTTCCATTTGGCCTGGCCGTTTAAGAAGAATCTGTAGGCCTGTGGATCGCCGGACTCCGAGCGCCAGATCAACGCCTGTTCGCCATCAGCAACAATAACTTGGAGCGTAGCCGTGATCTCTTCGACGATAGCGTCCTGAAATTTCAGAGCATTGGAGTTGTCCCCATCGAAACGCTGCGCCCATACAGTTTGGTCTGTCGCGCATTCTATTAGCTGAACGCTAGCGCGAACCTGTTCGTTTGCGGCGCGAACAGATCCACGAAGAATATAGTCGACGCCCAGTTCTCGCCCGATCTGAGACAGTGGCCGGTCGGCTTCGCCTCTGAGTGCTGTAACAAGATTGATGTCATCGAGCGTGGCCAATGTAGCGATAAGATCGTCGTCCAAGCCCGACGATAGATCAGGGCGCGGGGGGGCTCTCGTCAGGTCGTTAAACTGCAGAAGAGCTACACTTGCCGCTCCGCGTGGAATGTCATCCCCCTCGCCGG
>CAJXVF010000518.1 GCA_913060845.1 uncultured Alphaproteobacteria bacterium
CAGATGTGTATAAGAGACAGGAATAAATGTAGCCTCAGTTCACGCCCGCTATCGCCCGTAAATCTTCCTCAGCAATCCCGACGCTGACACCGGCTTCCAGCATCTCCCGCCAAGTCTCGTCATCCACCGGCACGCCCTTTGCGCCGCGTTCAGCTCGCGTTAACCGTTCTGGGTCACCGGGGACCAGCACTGGTTCATCAGGATTGGCAGCAGGTGATGCTTTAACATGCGCGATGGTTGCGTCGATTTCAGCTTCAAACGCCTGCAGATAAACCATCTTCGAAGGATTGATGATGACGGAGAGCATGCCGTTTAAGATCACATCCTCCTCGTGATCGGTCTCCGGTCGGCAGGTCTGGCCGCCGGAGAGGACGCCCGCCAACATCTCATTCATCATGGCCATACCGTAGCCTTTGTGGCCTGCTTCGACCCCACCGAACGGCCCGATCGCACCCTTGGGCTCGTTGTAGAGCACCCACGGATCAGTCGTCTGTTGGCCGGTGGAATCGATCAACGCACCGGGTGCCATTTGCACGCCTTTGTTCTTCGCGACACGCACCTTGCCAGCAGCGACTTCACTGGTCGCGAAATCCAGCACCGTTGGTGGATTATTGGCGGTGGCAGGTAGCACGGCGCAATAGGGATTGGTCGCATAGCGCGCGTCAGACCCTCTAAACGGCGCCACCATGCCCGGATGCCCGACGACATTCACATGATGCATCGACACCATGCCCGCAGCAGCGCATTGCTCCCCCCAAGCGCCAATGCGGCAGAGGTGGAAGGAATTGCGGATCGTCATGACGCACAGGCCGAACATCCGCGCCCGCTCAATACCCTTCTCCATCGCCTCATGGCCGATCACCTGGCCATATCCGGCATGGCCATCGATCTGCAGGATAACGCCCTGGTCGGTGACGACTTCCGCGTGAGAATTGATAGCCAACTCCCCCGTAAACGTCGCCTTGATATAGCGCGGCAACATGCCCACACCGTGGCTGTCATGGCCTGTCAGATTAGCGCCGACCAAGTTTGTGGCCACCAATTCTGCCTCCGCTGCATCGCTGCCTCTGGCGAGGGCAATCTGGCGGCAAACATCTTCAAGTTTATCGGATGCGATTGTCGGCATGTCTCGTCCCTCCCTTAAGCTGCCAGTCCGGCGATTTTATTGAGTTCAGCGTCTGTCAGCCCAACGCTGACGCCAGCAGCGGTAATCTCACGCCAAGTTTCGTCATCAACGGGGACACCTTGGGTTGTTCGGGCGCTGCGGGAGGCCCGTTCAGGGTCACCTGGAACCAGAACCGGCTTGGCAGGGTCTGCCGCTGGGGAGGCTTTGACATGGGCGATTGTGGCGTCCACCTCGCTGTTAAAGAATTGGCGGCTCACCAGCTTCATCGGATCAATGATAATGGACAGCATGTTGTTGATGATCTTTGGCGGATCGTATTTCGTCTCCGGACGGCAGCCGAGACCGCCGGTCATGGCCGAGGCCAGAATTTCATTCATCAGTGCGAGGCCATAGCCTTTATGCGCGCCGAAGGGCTGTAGAGCGCCCGCAATCGGCTCCTCATACATAATGTTTGGGTCGCGGCTTGGTTGGCCCTTAGAATCCATCAGCGCCCCTTCGGGTGCGGGCTCGCCCTTGTTACGCGCAACCCTGATCTTGCCCATGGCGACCATCGATGTCGCGAAATCCAGCACTGTTGGCGGATTGTTGTCGGTCCCTGGCAGCGTCGCGCAGTATGGGTTGGTGACATAGCGCGCGTCCGTTCCGCGGTACGGTGCCACAATCGCTTTATGCCCCATGACATTCACGTGGTGCATGGAGACCAGGCCAGCCGCAGCACATTGCTCACCCCATTGGCCGATCCGCCCGATGTGATGGGCGTTGCGAAGGCCAATAACAGCAGCACCAAACTCCCGTGCGCGCTCAATGCCGATATCCATCGCTTCCTGGCCAACGACCTGCCCGTAGCCCGAATTTCCGTCCAGCACGACGACAGCGCCGTTATCCACTTCCACCGAAACATGGGCGTTAGCCACAAGACCGCCCGTCACGCGATTCTCAATGTAAGCCGGGATCATGCCGACGCCGTGGCTGTCATGCCCGGCCAGATTGGCGCCGACCAAATTATCAGCAACAGTGCGGGCTTCAGCGGCCTCGCTACCGCCAGCAGCGACAATAGCCGCAATAGCGTCGGTCAGGCGGGCGTGATCGATTGTGGGCATTGGAGGAATGTTCCTTTGACTTTGGCTGTAGATTAAACGTTATGCTGTTCAGATGATTATTTCAGCACAGCGGCGCTTCAATACAAAGCGCCAGAGAATGCGCATCACCAGATTGCCCATCACCCTATGACAGACGCCCCCGCCCTAGCGCCCAGCGATCCGGCGACACGACCGCCGCCGCTCATCGCGGACCCTGACTTCATGCGCACCTGGATCGCAGGCGGGCTGGTCGGCGTGATGCGCTGGATGGATGTGATCGTCGTTGGCTACTACACATTCCAGGTCACGGGATCAGCCACCACTGTCTCCTACATGCTGTTCATGCGCATGCTTCCAATGTTTCTGCTCGGCGCATTTTGCGGCGCTTGGTCAGAACGCCTGGACCGCCGCGTGATCTTGGTCAGTTTGTTATTGCTGATGACAGTTATGTATTCATCGCTTGCCGTGCTCGCGATTCGCGACTCACTCGAACTTTGGCATGTGGCTGTTGGGGTCACCTATTCAGGCATTTTCTGGTCGTTTGAACTTCCAGTGCGCCGGACAATGATTGGCGACATTTCTGGCCCGGCGAGGCTACCTCGCGCAATGGGCGTCGAAACTGTCTCTTATACACATCTGACGCTGCCGA
>CAJXVF010000519.1 GCA_913060845.1 uncultured Alphaproteobacteria bacterium
AGATGTAGAGAGGTCTCGTGGGCTCGGAGATGTGTATAAGAGACAGATTTTATCCTGCTCACAGCTTTTGCGGCCTTGCCAGGGATCGCATTGTTGATATGGATGCGATCGATATACCCGGACGTTTGGCGGGATCAATATTCCAAGGAGAACTGAGCAATGCGCGTCGGCGTCCCATCGGAAATCAAGACTCATGAATATCGTGTCGGCCTAACGCCGATCAGTGTGCGTGAATTGGTCCATCATGGCCACGAGGTGTTGCTGCAGGATAATGCGGGCGTTGGGTCCGGCTATTCGAACGAGGATTATGAGCGCGTTGGCGGCAAGATCGTTGCGACGGCCAAGGATGTATTCGATGCCGCTGAAATGATCGTGAAGGTGAAGGAGCCGCTGGCATCCGAGATTGCGATGCTGCGCAAAGGCCAACTTCTGTTCACATATCTGCACTTGGCGGCAGACAAAAAGCAGACCGAAGGCCTGATGGCGTCTGGCTGCACCGCAATTGCCTATGAGACCGTGACGGCGAATGACGGCAGCCTGCCACTGCTGGCACCGATGAGCGAAGTCGCTGGCCGCATGGCGGTTCAGGTCGGCGCGCACTGCCTTGAGAAAGAGCAGGGCGGGCGTGGCATGTTGCTTGGCGGTATTCCGGGCGTTGGCGTGGCAGATGTTGTGATCATCGGCGGCGGGTCTGTCGGTGCGAACGCAGCGCGGATGGCTATGGGCCTGGAGGCCCGCGTCACGGTGCTTGATAAATCCATCCCACGCCTTCGGGAGCTTGAGCTGCAATATGGCACGACGCTGAACACGATCTACTCGACGGTCGGCGCGTTAGAACAATTGCTGGTGAAAGCGGACCTCGTGATCGGCGCCGTGCTGGCACCGGGTGCCGCGGCACCCAAGGTCGTTAGCCGTGAGATGATCAAGCTTATGCCGCAGGGCTCAGTCGTGGTTGATGTTGCGATCGACCAAGGCGGCTGCTTCGAAACAAGCCGCCCGACCAGCCATGATAACCCGACCTATGTTGAGGAAGGCGTGATCCACTATTGCGTCACCAACATGCCGGGCGCTGTGCCGCGCACATCAACCCAGGGCCTCAGCAATGCCACGCTGCCATTTGTGCTCGCATTGGCGAACAAGGGCTGGCAGCAGGCGTGCCGGGATGACAAGCACCTGCTGGAAGGCCTGAATATCCACGATGGCCACGTGACCTATGAAGCTGTCGCGCGGGATCTGGACCTTGCGTATAAACCGGCGGCGGAAACGCTTTAGTCGCGGTTACACGCGGACTAGAATCGGCTTAGGTTGGCGGCATGTCTGAACCTGCCATCCTCGCCGAATCTGAACCCGTCGTCCTGTCCGATGCAGAGCGTGAGCGCTTGCTTGCAATGCTGCAGGAAGTGTTCGGCTATCCATCGCTTCGGCCGGGCCAGGAGGATGTGATCGGCGCCGTTATGCGGGGCGATAACGTGCTGGCCGTTATGCCGACGGGCGCAGGCAAATCCATGTGTTTCCAGCTCCCAGCGTTAGCGCGGGGCGGGCTATGTGTCGTCGTCTCTCCGTTGATCGCATTGATGCGGGACCAGGTCTCAGCTTTGCGGGCTGTAGGGGTTGAGGCGGGCAGCCTGAATTCATCGACCACGCCTGAAGAAGCCGACAGAATATTTGGCGCGCTAGAAGATGGCCGCTTGCGGTTGCTCTATCTCTCGCCCGAACGTCTCGCCAGCGGGAATGCGCGCTTTCTGGACGGCGCTAAGGTCGATTTGCTGGCGATTGATGAGGCGCACTGCGTTTCCCAATGGGGCCATGATTTTCGCCCAGAATATGCGCAGCTCGGCGATGTGCGCCGGCGGTTGGGTGACGTCCAAACCATCGCCTTAACTGCGACGGCTGACGCCGTTACCCGAGATGATATCGCGGGACGAATTTTTGACGCCCCGCCGCATACCGTCGTCCATGGTTTTGATCGCCCAAACCTGCGCCTAGCAATGCAGCCAAAGAACAGTCCGCGCCGCCAAATTGCGGACTTTGTGGCCCGGTATCCTGGCGAAAGCGGCATCGTCTACTGCAATTCCAGGAAGCAGACGGAGCAGTTGGCGCAAGACCTTTCAGCCAAGGGCCTCACGGCGTTGTCTTATCATGCAGGCATGATGACAGAGGCGAGGGAGGACGCGCAGGACCGTTTTCTGAAGGAAGACGGCGTTATCGTCTGCGCTACAGTCGCCTTTGGGATGGGCATTGATAAGCCGGATGTGCGCTATGTGGCCCATGCTGGCCTGCCGAAAAGCATTGAGGCCTATTACCAAGAGATTGGCCGCGCCGGGCGCGATGGCCTGCCGGCCGACACGCTCACCCTTTATGGCATGGACGATATCCGCCTTCGCCGCATGCAAATCGACGATGGCGACGCGACGGACACGCAGAAGGCTATCGAGCGCCAGCGCCTGAACGCGCTGGTATCCCTGGCTGAGGCGCCGCAGTGCCGTCGCCAGACGCTGCTCGCATATTTCGGCGAAGACGCGGAACCCTGCGGAAACTGCGATCTTTGCACCGGCGATATTGAACGGTTTGATGGAACGGTCGACGCACAAAAGGCGCTCTCCGCCATTCTTCGTACGGGGCAGCGGTTTGGTATGGAGCATGTAATCAATGTGCTGCGAGGCGATACGACTGAACGTGTCACCAAGTTTGGCCATGACGCGCTGCCAACCTTTGGCGTTGGCAAAGACAGAAGCATGCAGCAATGGCGGGCGATTTTCCGCCAGCTCTATGCGCTTGGGATCGCGACTGTGGAACTTGGCGAATACCTGTCTCTTATACACATCTCCGAGCCCACGAGACCTCTCTACATCTC
>CAJXVF010000520.1 GCA_913060845.1 uncultured Alphaproteobacteria bacterium
CGAGATGTAGAGAGGTCTCGTGGGCTCGGAGATGTGTATAAGAGACAGGCTTGAATATCTTCACCACGCGGCGTGCGGACCGGGCTTGGATAGCCAGCATCCATCATGATGTTTGCAAAGCGTTGAATGCGCTCATCCGTGGACCGCTCAAACTCTGCACCCGGCCACTTATTGAACGGTATCAGATTTATCTTGGAGGGAATGTCCTTCAGCATGCGCGCCAGGGCGTTAGCATGCTCATCATGGTCATTCACGTCTTTCAGCATAACATATTCAAACGTGATCCGCCGCGCGTTATTGAGCGTCGGGTAATCGCGGCAGGCCTGGATCAACTGCTCAATCGGGTATTTCCGGTTGATGGGGACGATTCGATCTCGGATTTCATCGTTCGTAGCATGCAGAGAGATTGCCAAGTTCACGCCAATCTCTGAGCCAGCGCGTTCGATCATCGGAACCACGCCAGCAGTGGAAAGCGTAATGCGACGGCGGGACAACCCAAGACCCGAATCGCTCATGGCCGTCAGCAGCGCCTTCTTGACGTTCTCAAAATTATAAAGTGGCTCACCCATTCCCATCATCACAATGTTGGTGAGCTTCCGGTCTGGCCTGGGCGCTGGCCAATCATTCAGTGCATCTTTGGCCGTAAGTATCTGGCCCAAAATTTCCGCAGCCGTAAGATTGCGCACAAGCATCTGCGTGCCCGTATGGCAGAACCGGCAATTCAGCGTGCACCCTACTTGCGAGGAAACGCATAGCGTCCCCCGGTCTTTCTCAGGAATATAGACAGTCTCGACCTGCGAACCATCCTCCAGCTTAAACAGCCATTTCGTAGTGCCGTCCTTGGACACTTCCGTCGTGGAGGCCTCCAAACGCCCTAGCGAGAAGCGCTCTGCCAGATCGACACGGAGCGTCTTCGCCAGTGTCGTCATTGAGGCAAAATCGGGCGCGCCAAGGCGATACATCTGCTGCCAGAGTTGGCTCAAGCGAAATGAACGCAAATTCAGCGGTGCCAGAGTCTCCTCCAACTCCGCCAAATCGAGACCAATCAGATTGGTCTTTGCCGTCTGCTCCGGCTCAATCGCTATCCTGTCCATCATCGCTCTTTACTCATTACCTTGAAGGGCATGCCCGTGCAGTCGCTTTCAGCGCCGCGGTGATGCCCCGCAGAGAAAATTCATCAACCGTGCGGGTGCCGCGTGCAGACGTACCCAATAACTCTAACGTCGCACCGCCGCGCATGGCGTTCACGAGCTTCCAATTATCTTTCTTACGCGGCCACGCGACTTCACCCGCACCCTCCGCGACGAAGCGTCGCTTACCAACACGGAACTCCGGGCGGCTGCCCTTCTGGTATTGATAGCCTGCAATCGCGCTGGCCTCATCATACACTTTGTCCGCAGGGCGGCGGGCGACCATCAACAGAACCGGGTCACGCTTAGAGTATTTTCCCTCAGACTTCTTGGGCGAACTCACCGCGTAACACACCTTGCCGCCGCCGTCTGACGCGACAAACGCCTCCCAATCCCTGAATTGCCCTAAGGATTTCGGTTCCGCGGCTGATGCAGCGCCCGAAATAAACAGGGACACAAGGGCGACGGCAGTACTGATTCGCAAGCTTGGCATTGTCGAATTCCGTCCACTTCCATTCAGTTTTATGTTCGGGCGACGGGCTGCTTATATAATAGTGAAGCCCAGCGCCGCCAGGGTCCGCCGCCATTTTCCCCGGCGCAGACCATAATAAGGCGTAAGAATGTGGCGATTTCTGGTTATTCCAAACGCCACAACGCTTGCATCCCGCTGGCTGATATGTATAAAGGCCGCTTGATCGCTGGGACCGCCCGCAATCGACAGCGCGGGGGGCTGCCCGGCGCTATGTTTTTCCAACAGCGCGTAGGTGCTAACCGGCCATGCCGTATTATGAGAACGTGTTCATTGGACGACAGGATCTGTCGTCCGCGCAAGTCGAAGCGCTAACAGACAGCTATGCTGCCATTATCGAAGAGCAAGGCGGCAAAGTCCTGAAGCGGGAACATTGGGGCCTTAAGTCCCTGGCTTATCGGATCAAAAAGAACCGTAAAGGCCATTATGTGATGCTCAATGTAGAGGCTGAATGGCCTGCACTGGCTGAAATTGAGCGCCAGATGCGCCTCAGCGAAGATATCATTCGCTTCCTCACCGTGCGCGTTGAAGAAGTATCTGAAGAGCCCTCCCCCATGATGACCCGCCGGGATCGCGATGAGCGTCGCCCGCGTCGGGATGATCGTGGCGGCGACAGGGGTGGTGATCGTGGCGGTGACCGCGGTGGTCGTGATGACCGTCCGCCGCGCCGCGAAGAAAATAGCGAAGCTGCACCTGCTGCAGCTGGAGGGACTGAATAATGGCTATGGGCGCTGCAGGCGGCGGTCGTCGTCCTTTTTTCCGTCGCAAGAAATCTTGCCCTTTCTCTGGCCCGAACGCGCCGGCGATTGATTATCGCGATGTGCGCTTGCTGCAGCGGTTCTTGACCGATCGCGGCAAAATCGTGCCGAGCCGTATTTCTGCTGTATCAGCCAAGAAGCAGCGCGCCCTCGCCCAGGCGATCAAGCGCGCTCGTCATCTTGGCCTGCTGCCTTACCTGATCCGCTAGCCCACGGGGTTCTGACCAATGGATGTTATCCTGCTTGAGCGGGTCGAAAGTCTCGGCCAAATGGGCGAAGTCGTCACCGTAAAGAACGGTTACGCTCGCAACTTCTTGCTGCCGCAGAAAAAAGCTCTGCGAGCTTCCAAAGAAAGCCTTGTGTATTTTGAAACACAAAAGGCTCAGCTTGAAGCGCAGAACCTTCAGCGGAAATCTGAAGCTGAA
>CAJXVF010000521.1 GCA_913060845.1 uncultured Alphaproteobacteria bacterium
TGTAGAGAGGTCTCGTGGGCTCGGAGATGTGTATAAGAGACAGATCCAGCTCCGGCCTGCTTTTGACGAAGCCGTGGCCGACACCGGCGGTCCACGTCAGGATGCCTGTGCGGTTAAACGCGTACTGCAGCACGCCTTTGACCAGCCCGAGGCCGCGCGTTTGCTCATTCAACGTGATGCGCTGGTTCACGCGCCAGGCAAAGCGCGCGGCGTAATGATCCCTGTAGTTTTCACCTACGCCGGGCAAGTCGTGGGCTACATCAATACCTTGGGCGCTCAGCACATCCGGGCGACCAATGCCCGAAAGCTCTAGCAATTGCGGGGATTGAACTGCACCGGCGGAGAGAATGACTTCGCCGTCCGTCTTCGCTTCACGCATTTCGCCGTCTTGCTCGTAGATGACGCCGACTGCGCGCTTGCCTTCTAGTATGCCCCGGTGAGCCCGCGCGTTTGAATGCACATCCAGATTTGGACGACTGCGGACGGGGTGAAGATAGGCCGTGGCTGCGCTGTACCGCCGGCCATCCTTCATGGTGGTTTGATAGTAGCCGAACCCGGCTTGGTTCTTACCGTTATAGTCCGGGTTATCGGGGTATCCGGCTTCAACCCCTGCCTGTACAAAGGCGTCAACCATTTCATGCCGCTCGACCATGTCTGCTACGTGGAGAGGGCCTTCACCGCCACGGACATCATCGCCGCCGCGCTCAAACGTCTCCGCCTTCTTGAAGTAACCAAGCACATCATCATAGCCCCAGCCGCGATTGCCAAGCTGCGCCCAGGTGTTGAAATCAATCGGGTTGCCTCGGACATACAGCATGCCGTTGATCGAGGATGATCCGCCGATCACCTTGCCGCGTGGGATAGGGATACGGCGGCCCTTCACGTTCTCATTCGCCTCCGTCTCAAAGTTCCAATTGAACTTCGGATGGTTCAGCAGCTTCTGGAAACCAACCGGGACCGTGATCCACATACTTTTGTCTTCGCCGCCCGCTTCCAACAGCAGAACCTTAGTGTTTGGGTTCATGGAAAGGCGGTTTGCTAGAACGCATCCGGCAGAACCAGCGCCGACGATGATGTAGTCATATGCCATGCCAAAATTCCCCGCCTGAATTGTTTCTTGCTTAAGCAGCCTCACTTTCGGACCGCTCTTTGGTGCGGTAGCGTAACGAAACTGACCAAAACGCCAAGGGGCATGCGCCATGGAAACAACCGTCATTAAATGCGAAATCGCTGACCACATTGCTCGCGTCACAATCGACAATCCGCCTGTGAACGCTATGAGTCCGCAGTTTCCCCAGGAAATGATGTTGGTCTTTGATCGGATCAGCGACATGGATGATGTGCGCGTTGTTGTGCTGACGGGCCAGGGCAAAGTCTTTTGCGCCGGGGCCGACATTAAGTCCCGCGTGGGGCGTGTGGCCGAGCCAGGCGACCACTGGCAGAACAGCCGCACATCTAGGGAAAGCTTTCACTGCATCATGGAATGCAAGAAGCCTGTCATCTGCGCGTTGAATGGCCCTGCGCTTGGTGCTGGCCTGGCGGTGGCTGCGTCTTGTGACATTCTCATTGCATCAGAGAAAGGTTCGCTCGGCCTGCCGGAAATCAATGTTGGCCTGCTTGGTGGCGGGCGGCACGCGATGCGGCTGTTCGGGCATTCGCTTACTCGGCGGATGATGTTCACTGGGTACCGCGTGCCTGCGTCTGAGCTGTATCGCCTTGGCATCATCGAAGCCGTTACGGCCCCGGAAGACCTTATGGACGCCGCTATGGATATGGCCCGGGACATCGCATCCAAAAGCCCCATCGCCATGAAATTTGCCAAGCATTCACTCAATACAATTGAGGAGATGAGCCTGCGGGACGGCTATCGCTTCGAGCAAGGCATGACCGGTGAGCTTGGACAATATGAGGATTCAAAAGAGGCCATGCGCGCCTTCGCCGAAAAGCGCCCGCCCGTCTTCAAAGGCAAATAATCAGAATGCGCCCAATTTACACCGGCACAATCAAACCCACACCACCAGAAGCTGACGGCAGACTGAACGCCCCCGCCGCCGCCAGAAACCTTGAGCCGATATTGACATTGCTGCGCGAACACATGCCTGCAACGGGCCATGCGGTGGAGATTGCCAGCGGCACCGGCCAGCACTGTGCTGCATTCGCTGAGGCCTTCCCAGGCCTGAAGTGGCAGCCGACGGATGTCGTGCCAGAACGCCTTGCGAGCATTGACGCCTGGGCCGAAGTGGCTGGTGTCGCCAACATGGCACCTGCGGCCACGCTGAATGTGGAGCAAGCTGAATGGCCGTTCGCTGGCGGAAGTGCGAATGTTCTGATGCTGGTGAACTTGCTGCATCTTCTGTCAGACAGCGCCGCGGAAGCCGTCTTCAAGGGTGCCAAGCGTTTACTGCTGCCTGGCGGGCGGTTTTTCGTCTACGGACCATTCCTCCGCGATGGGAAATTTGTATCAGAAAGCGATGCCAGCTTTCACGACAGCCTCCGCCAACAAGACCAAGCTATTGGCTACAAGGATGCTGACGGCATTGCTCAGCTCGCCGGCAGCTTTGGTTTAGGACTTCTGGAACGGCGTAATATGCCAGCGAACAACTTGATGTTCGCGTTCGAAAAGCAGCCCGATGGCTGAGCTTGGCTTGCGGTCCAGACCACTCGGCACCCCAATCGGCCTAGAGGTGTTGGACGTTGATCTAGCCGAGCCGCTCGGTGAGCGCACATTGACCGCAATCCGAAGTTTATTCGCAGAGAACCCCGTCCTCGTCTTCCGAAAGCAAGATCTAGAGCGGATTTGGATTTGATTGAATCGTTTGGGATTCCCTTGGTAGGGAAT
>CAJXVF010000522.1 GCA_913060845.1 uncultured Alphaproteobacteria bacterium
TCTCGTGGGCTCGGAGATGTGTATAAGAGACAGTAGGTGGAGCCGCCGGAGACGCCGTCGATCAAGCCAAATATGCCGCTGCGATGGTGTAGGCGGAAGAAGCCGGACCAGTCGGTATCTGGAACACCAACTTCAATTTCAGGCGAGAACATATTCAGGACCTTAGAGCCCTGATTGTTGTCGGCTTTACGTTTTTCGGTGGGTGTGATCTTAGAGATGAAAGATGGACCGACAGCAATTGCCAGCTTCGTCGGCAGCCTTTCCCGCCAGGGGAAACCGTCAAAAGTTACGGTCATTGGCATGCCAAGCTCAAACCCGCCTTCGTCAATCCGATGGGCACCGAGCACACCCAGACCGAAACTGAAGCCATAGCCCAGATCAAACAGCTTCCGCCCAACGGTGAAGCCAACGATCTGCTCATCTTCAATCGTCGTACTGGCAGGGTCGATAATGGACTCAGTAAAGTCGCCGGGGTTCAGAGCGCCGTACCAGACATCTGCATGCCAAGGCTTGTCAGCGGGTGCTGTGTTAAAGCGGACGGGAGCTTGGGCGATTTGTGTCGTCGGAATTGAGGTGGGCGCTCGGTACGTGAGCGGCGGCGCTTCGGCTATGAGTGTTGCCGTTGCATGCCTGGTTGGCTCTGCCGTCCGCGCCTGGCTTAGATTACCCGTTTGCTGCGCCAATGTGGGAGCAGCCATGAGCGCAAGCGTCAGCATGGCAGCTGTGCAGGTCGTTGTCAGGCGAAGGCGCATAGAATAGCTGTCCACAAATACCAAGGACGACCCCCGAACGCGTCCACCAGCGCTCCCTATAGCAGGGGAGCAGGGGGCTGTGGAAGTCCTGAATACGCTCAGGCGGCTGGGCGCTTCTTGCGGATCGGGCAGGGGCGGACAACGCTCGTATCTGGATCAAATTCAGACCGGCTCACATGAGCCAAGCTCTTGCCATAAATGTGGAGCGAGAGTGTTGGCGTATCACCGTGGTTCTGCACGCTGTGAATATCATCGGGCATGAACACAATCGTTTGCCCAGCGCCGACATTGGCTTCGTGATAAACGGTAAGGTCTGCGTGGCCGGGCGCCCCGCCATCATCATTCCGCTTCCAGATCGTATTGCGTTCAATGCCATCAAGGCCAACAACGCAGCCCCATGTCTGATGATCATGCGGCAGTACGCCTTTGCCGGGCGCCCAAACAATGGTCTCGACAAGCAGCGTATGGTCCGCTTCTTCATGCAGCACAGTGATGCCAATGCCTTGCTCAGGATCGACCTCGTAGAAATCAGGCTTGATCCAACCCGGCGTCTCCGCCAGTTTCGCGGCGAGTGGTGCGACCTCCGGAAGGATGTCCTTGGGGCCACCGCCTTCTGCGGTCAGGCGGCGGAGGTCATTGACGAAAGCTTCTAAGGAATAGGTCATTTTGCGGTCTCCAAGCACCAGCGGGCAATTTCGGCGTGGGTTGCGTACCAGATATCGCCTGTGGCGTTCATATGGTCAATCAATTGGGACAGCATCGCCATGCGGGAGCGGTGGCCGATGATGTGCGGGTGCATGGTGAGTTGGAACACGCCGCCATCGGCATGAGCGCCATCAAACTCAGCCTTGAAAATTCCAAGCACAGAACTTGGCGGCGTATGCGGGCGGGATTGGCGACGGAAGTCGAAGCCGAAATACGGCATATCATCCCGGATCCATTCGACTGGCAACTCGACAATGCCTGTCGGGGTACCTTCCTCCAACAGTTCGTAAGGATCGTCATCGGCCATCAAGGACGAGTCGTAAAGCAAGCCCATCTCTCGGGTGATGGCGAGGGTGACGGGGCTGAAATCCCAGCTTGGTGTGCGGATGCCGACAGGTCGCACACCGCAGATTTCCTCCAGCTTATCCGCTGCGCGCATTTGAATGTCGCGCTCATCCTCTGGCGGCAGGGAGGCGTTCATTTCATGGATCCATGAGTGAATGCCGATTTCATGGCCTTCAGCGATGATCCGGCGTTGCTCATCTGGGTGGATCATGGCGGTGACGGCCGGCACAAAAAAGCTTGCCTTGATGTCATGCTTCGCCAGAAGCGCCAGGATGCGAGGAATGGCGACGCGGGCACCATATTGGTTGGCTGAAAGCGTGCCGGGCGAATTATCACCCCAACGCAATGTTGTCGTCTCATGATCGCTATCGAACGACAGGGCGACTGCGCACTTGGCACCGCCTGGCCAATTTGCGGGTTTCAGGCTGCGCCCAGCGCGCACTTTCTCAACGATGGGGCGCCAAGTGGATTCTGGCCATTGCCAGGGAAGCTGTTCACTCATGGTCCTGCTCGCTCAAGTTTGATAGGATCGAGAGATAAAGCGGACCACCAAATGCCGCGAAAATCCAGTCCTCTGCTGTTGCTGGATGTGCTTGCGTTCTGGGTAGAATTGGTGCATATCCCCGCTATCAATTGGCAGCACTGCATCGCCAACGGCGCATTTGCGTCGCCCGTCAGTCCGCGAGGGTTCGCGCACTGACGCGTTTTGCGTTGTGGTTTTGAGCTTAGAGAGGACGGAGGGTCAGCGATGTTTGAAAGCTTAAGTGACAAGCTCTCCGGAGCATTTAAGAAGCTCACTGGCAAGGGCGCGCTATCAGAGGCCGACGTCCGCACAGCCATGCGCGAAGTGCGCTTGGCGTTGCTGGAAGCGGATGTGGCGCTACCGGTTGTCAAAACCTTTGTGGAAGGTGTCAAGGAGAGGGCGCTGGGCCAGCAGGTTGGCAGTAGCCTCAATCCCGGTCAACAGTTCCTGAAGATTGTCCAGTCCGAGCTTGAACATGTGATGGGTGACAGTAACGAGTCGCTCAA
>CAJXVF010000523.1 GCA_913060845.1 uncultured Alphaproteobacteria bacterium
TGTAGAGAGGTCTCGTGGGCTCGGAGATGTGTATAAGAGACAGCCTTTATCGCCAGCGAGTGCTGCTTGCGGCTGCAACAGAAGGCACGTCATTTGAAGAGCGGATGGGTGTGGCAGATGCCTGGACTCCTAAAACCTTTCCAGTTGCGGGCCGTGATCTTCTAGCGCTCGGCATCCCAAAAGGCCCAGGTGTGGGTGAGCTGCTTTCGGCGCTAGAATTCTGGTGGATCGCAGGCGGGTTTCGCGCCCAGAAAGCTGATATCCTGGCAGAGGCGAAGGCGCGTATCGGGCGCCCAGCTGCCGCTGAGAGGGACAATCAATGAGCCGCGACCGCGAAGATGTGCTGGCAGCCAATGCTGCGTTTTATGCTGCGTTCGGCAGCGGCGATATGGATGCGATGGCAGAGATTTGGGCGGAAACCGGCCCTGTCGCCTGTTTGCACCCCGGAGCGCCGCTGCTTGTGGGGCGGGACCCGGTTCTGAATAGCTGGAGCCATATCCTGGGGGCCAGCGAGATGCCAGAGATCGCTTGTTTTGAGCCACACGCACACCTAATGGGCCATTCCGCCTTCGTTACCTGCTATGAGCGTCTGGGCGGCGTCGGCGGCGCAGTTCTGATCGCCACAAACATCTTTATCCGCAAGAATGATCGCTGGCGGATGTCGCATCACCATGCCAGTCCCGCCGCCGTGGCACCGCCGGAACGCGCAGGCGATGCCAAACCGACGGTTCTGCATTAGGTTATCCTCGAACGCTTTACGGATTCGAGGACAGCCTGCAATGACCGAAACCAAGATGATCTCCGCCAACGGCATTTCCATCCGCTATTCAGACGAAGGCCCAAAGGGCGCGCCGATAGTGGTGATGAGCCATTCACTCAGCGCCGAACTCGCCATGTGGGACCCGCAGGCCGATGTGCTGGAGAGCGATTTTCGGGTCATTCGCTACGATACGCGCGGCCATGGCGGCACAGAGGCTCCGGTTGGTCCATATTCCCTAGAAATGCTCGCAGATGATGCTGTCGGGCTGCTTGATGCGCTCGGTTTGGACAAGGTCCATTGGGTCGGTCTGTCTATGGGCGGCATGATCGGGCAAACACTTGGCCTCTGCGCGCCAGAGCGTCTACTTTCGCTGACATTGGCAGATACATCCGCAGGATACCCCGCAGCAGCGAGCGCCATGTGGTCCGACAGGATCAAGGCCGCGCGTGAGAACGGTATGGCGGCAGGTGTTGAAGGGACGATGGAGCGATGGTTCTCTCAGGGTTTCATGGCGTCAGGCGCGCCAGTTCTGGACGATGTTCGCCGGATGATCGCCAGCACGCCGGTTGAGGGATATTGCGGTTGCGGTGGTGCAATCTCCAAGCTGGCCGTGGAGCCGCGTCTCGGTGAAATCAAACTGCCAACGCTCGTGATCTGCGGTGAGGATGACCAAGCAACGCCACTCAGCATGGCCGAAACAATCCGAGACGGCATTCCAGGCGCTAAGCTGGTGGTATTGCCTGTCGCCCGCCATTTGGCGAACCTGGAAGACGTAGATGGGTTCAATGCCGCGATGACCAATTTTTTGAATGCCCAGAAATAGTCTTCCGATTTCAGCTAGGGAGAGTGACCATGAATGACACAACATCCTCCGCCGTTAGCGAGCCACCACCACCTCCAGGCTTCGTATTTTCGCCGCGGGTAGTCGATATTTCGCGGGACCGGCAGAACCGGAAACTGGCGCTCTGCGGCGTCGATCCCACAATTTGGGGCGATGCGGGCGATCCAACGTTCATGGGCGTCTTTGCGATTATGGCGCAGCGCTGGTCGGGCCGGTCGATTAATGGCAACGTTCATATGACGCAGATTTTCCGGCTGAATAACCCGCTGCCGCTGGACCAACCGATTACCATGGCAGGCGAAGTCTCCCGCGTTGAGCCGCATCCGCGTGGGTCTCAGGTGTTTACGGACTTCGCCTTTGCATTGAACGATGGCTCCGTGCCGCTCCGGGCGAGCCGGTCAAGCTTGAACCCAGGGCCGGGTGATCCTTCTGGCCGCCGTGTGGCTATGCCGACTGATCCGTTGGCCGGCATGACCCAGATCAGCGAAGTCCAGTTGATCCCAGAGAACGTGGCCAACTTTTCGGATGAGGCAGAGAACCTGATCCATTCAGACCCTGCAACGGCGGAACGCTTTGGCTTCCGTGCGCCGATCGCTGGTGGGTTGATGGCATCGCACATCATACTAGGTGCGCTCATTGAAGAAGCAGGTCGCGCCGGTCCCGTGACGGGGCTGGACATGGAAATCAGCTTCCTCCGCCCAATGTTCTGGGATGAGCGGTTACGGCTTCTTGCAACGCCGAAGGATGCACCAGGGCCTCGGCGCTTGGCTGTTGTTGGCGATGACGGCAATCCAAAAAACCTGCAAACCATCAACGCCATTCGCTTCGGTTGATGCCAGCGGCACCTGCATTTTATGAGTTCTTCGCTGGCGGCGGCATGGCTCGCGCCGGGTTGGGCGAAGGCTGGCAGGCGCTGCTCGCGAATGACATCGACCCTGCGAAGGGTGCCAGCTATCGGGCAAACTGGGGTGCGGATGATTTCAAGCTTGGCGACATAGCAGACCTAACTACGGCTGATCTTCCGGGCCATGCTGATTTAGCGTGGGCGTCATTCCCATGCCAGGACTTATCACTGGCGGGCGGTCGGCGCGGATTGGCCGGTGCACGGTCAGGCATGTTCTGGGCGTTCTGGCGCTTGATTGAAGGCTTAGAGCGGGAAGGGCGGGCGCCAGACCTCATTGCTATAGCTGTCTCTTATACACATCTGACGCTGCCG
>CAJXVF010000524.1 GCA_913060845.1 uncultured Alphaproteobacteria bacterium
ACCTCAACCCAGACCAAGTGCTGGACGCAGCGCGGGCGCTGGACAAGGGATCGGCCACGGGCGCGCTCCATGGCGTTCCCTTCGTCGCCAAGGACATCATCGACAGCCATGACATGCCGACCGGCTATGGCTCGCCCATATATAAGGGTGCACAACCGTTCACGGATGCATCGCCCATCGCCATGGCGCACGCGGCGGGCGGATTGCTGCTTGGAAAAACTGTAACGACCGAATTCGCCAACCTCAGCCCGAATGAGACTGCCAATCCGCTGGATACAGCGCGCACGCCAGGCGGGTCATCATCCGGGTCTGCGGCAGCAGTCGCGGCGCGTATGGCACCCCTGGCTTACGGCACGCAAACCACGCAATCGACGATCCGGCCCGCCGCGTTCTGCGGTGTCCACGGCTATTGTCCGACCCAGGGCGATTTCCGCATGTCTGGCGTGCGGGAGGCCGCAGGTACATTTGACCGGCTGGGCCTAATCACCCGCAGCCTTGACGATATCGCCCTCCTCCGCGCCGTGCTGCTGCGCGCACCAGTGCCGAAGCTAGAAGCCGCAAAGCCCCGCATCGGCATATGCCGTGATCTGGTATGGGATGAGGTAGACCCAGCCCTCCGCAATGATATCGACGCTGCTGCATCCCGGTTGGAGGCTGCGGGCGCATCTGTCCGCGATATCACGCTACCGCCGGAGTTCGCGAGCCTACCTGATACGCATCGCCCAATCTCCGCTTACGAATTCGCGCGAAATTTTGCATTTGAGATTGACCAACACTGGGACCAGATCAGCCAACGCTTGCGGGATGGTCGCATCACAGACGGCCTCAACACCACCTTGGCAGACTATAAATACGCCCTGGCCCATATGTATCGCTGCCAAGCGATGCTGCCAGCGCTGTTCGCAGATGTTAACGTTATCCTGACGCCATCAGCGCTCGGCGAGGCGCCGCTTGGCTTAGACGCTACTGGCTCCGCCGCCGTTGGCGCTGTATGGACGCCACTCTTCCTGCCTTGCGTGACACTGCCGGTATTCACTGGCCCGAATGGCATGCCGATGGGCTTGCAAGTCCTCGGCTCTTTGCACGGGGATGACGCAATGCTGGCCCATGCCAAATGGATCGAGCAGGCGCTATAATCACCCAATGCCATTCCGCTTCGTCCACACCGCAGATATCCATCTGGACTCGCCGCTGAAAAGCCTGGCGCTCAGGGACCCTGATTTGGCCGCGCTGGTAGACGCCGCCACACGGCAGACCTTTGAGCGGATCGTGGACCTTTGCCTCAACGAGGACGTCGATGCTCTGCTTATCGCAGGCGATCTGTATGACGGCGATCAGACATCCATGAAGACGGCAGCGTTCCTGGGAAGCCAGATGCGGAAGCTCGCTGATGCTGGCGTGCGGGTCTGCTTGATCCGTGGCAACCATGATGCCAAGTCCAGGATTACGAAACAGCTGGACCTGCCGGAAAGCGTCAAAACGTACAGTACGCGCACGGCTGAAATTCTGCACATCCCCTCCCTAGACGGCGCGCCGGCCATCGCGATCCATGGCACCAGCTTTCCGGCTGGGCAGGTGCCAAACAGCCTGCTGCCCCGGTTCGATGGGCCGGTCGCTGACTGCGTCAATATCGGGATGTTGCACACCAGCCCGGATGGCGCCGAAGGCCACGATGTTTACGCCCCCGTCGCCATTGCAGATTTAGCGGCCCATGGGTTTGACTACTGGGCGCTCGGCCATATCCACAAGCGACAAGTCCACCGGGAGACGCCAGCCATTGTGATGCCGGGCATCCCGCAGGGACGGCATGTGAATGAAGCAGGTGCCAAATCTGTCACCTTGGTGACAGTGCATGATGATCGACAAATTTCACTGGATGACCGGCATGTCAGCGTTGCGGAATTTGCGCGGCCTGCGCTAGATATATCCGGGATAGATAGCTGGAACGACGTCCGGCAAGCTATTGATCTTGAATTAAACACCTTGGAGTCCGCCAAGCAATCCGACCATGTGATTGCCCGTATCCTGCTAACGGGTGCGACCCCGCTGGCATGGAGACTGCGGCGGGATGCAGACCTGTTGCAGGAAGAAGCCCGGGCTGCCGCCAGCGAAGTATGGATCGAAGGGTTGGAGATCGCTTGCACCGCCCCGCAATCGGCCTCCACCACCGATGCAGGTGCTGTCGCTGAGCTGGCACGGCTCATGGCAGGCATCGCCGCTAGCCCTGATTTCTTGGACCGTGCAGTGGATGAAGCCAATGCGCTCATTCGTGCCCTGCCCAGGGAAGCCCGTGACATGCTTGGCGATGACCCAGCCGCTGTCGCCGCTGTCGCCGCCGAACTAGCGCACGCCGGATCCGATGAAGTTCTGGCACGCCTGGCCGTTCCAGCTAGCGAGGCGGACTGATGCGCCTCAACCGCCTCGGCCTCGCCGCGTTTGGCAAATTCACGGACGCCTCGCTAGATTTTGGCGACAAGCCTGTAGATGGCCCAGATCTACACATCCTCTACGGCCCAAATGAGGCAGGCAAATCAACGATTTATGCCGCGATGTTGGATTTCTTCTTTGGTATCCAAGAGAAGAGCAGTTTCAATTTCAAGCATCCTTATAACGCCATGCGCATTGAAGGGGATGTCGCAGATGCCGATGGCGCGGCAGCACTTGTCCGTATCAAGCGCCGCACAAATGACCTGCTGGATGGCGGCGGGCAACCGGTCACGCTCAATCCATTCACGTCGGGCCTCGCTGGCCTGGACAGAGACAGTTACGCCTGTCTCTTATACACATCTCCGAGCCCACGAGACCTCTCTACAT
>CAJXVF010000525.1 GCA_913060845.1 uncultured Alphaproteobacteria bacterium
TTACCGGGATGCGGACGCTACTGCTGCCGCAATAGACGCCGACGGCTGGTTCAAAACCGGTGACCTTGGCCGGTTTGATGCCGACGGCTACTTAAAGATTACGGGTCGGGCGAAGGAGATGTTCATCGTCGGCGGGTCAAACGCTTATCCGGCGGAGATTGAGCGCGTGCTGCAAGCACATGCGGCAGTGAAGCAGGCCGTCGTCGTTGGTGCGCCGCATCCGCGCTTGGGCGAAGTCTGCTACGCCTATGTCCAGCTTGAGGACGGTGTGGCAGAAGATGCAGGTGTTATCACGGCATGGTGCAAGACCCGCCTTGCGGACTACAAAGTACCGCGAACCATAGCATTCGTAGACGATTTCCCCCGCACGACTACCGGCAAAATCCAGCGGTTTATCCTGGCTGATAAAGTCAGACTTGCAGCGGCGGGGCAGGCGTGATGTGCTGCCCTCTATCCAGATTTATGAGGCGATTCCATGACCGATCCGCGTGATAACCTGCTCGATAGCCTTCTTGTTGGTGAAGGCGGCTCGAATGTCGAGCCAGCCAGCGATCCAACGCTTTATGGCCACGTGACACTGGATGGCCAGACTGAAGGCATTGAGGCCCGCAGCTATCAGACATTCCATCTGACATACACAGTCGGTCGCTATGGTTTGGATGACACAGGCGCTATCCGCATCGCCTTTCGCGCCATGTCAGATTTTGGCCGCCTGCAGATGGCGGACCCGACTGCTGCAGGTTACACGACAGCCACGGCCAGCAACGGCTGTCGTTTGGCGCTGACTTATGAGCCGCGCGGGCACAATCGGCCTCGTTTCAAGAGCCTGACCATCGCCGTTGGCGGCGGGTACTTGCGGGAAGGCGATACGATTACGGTCGTGTTTGGCGATACGTCCAAAGGCTCGCCCGGCATGGCGATGCCAACGTTTATTGATCCGGCCTTTGAATTCAAAGTCTATGCAGACGTGGTGGCGACTGGCCACTTCACGCCGGTTCCAGGAACGCCTGCTGTTGAAGTTCGCCCGGGGCCGCCAGTTGTATGGCGCGCCGTGCTTTCAAGCCTGCGTCGGCCTGGGGAGACGTTCCTGTTTGGCGTCAAAGCAGAAGACAAATGGGGCAACCCGACGGAGTTGGCCGAAGCCAACTTGGCATTTGAAACAACATTGCCCGTCAACGGCCTGCCGAGCAATTTTGCCTATGAGAAGGGCAATCGTTCCCATGCCTTTGAAGGCCTGTCGGTGGATGAGGAAGGCGTTCTGCGCGTCACCGTCCGCAACGCGGACACAGGCGAAGCGCTGGCTGAATCCCACCCCATGGTCATCCGCAAAGGTGCGGTTAGTGGCTATTGGGGCGACATGCACGGGCAGAGTGGCGAAAGCATTGGCGTTACCACAGCGCGCCATTATTTCGATTTTGCCCGCAATAAATCCTTCTTGGACGCGACCAGCCATCAGGCGAATGACTTCCAGATCAACAATGCTTTCTGGGCGTACCTGCAGGAACTCGCTGCTGAATATAACGAGCCGGGCCGCTTCTGTGTGCTGCCAGGCTATGA
Organism: uncultured Alphaproteobacteria bacterium; assembly: GCA_913060845.1. Classification (GTDB taxonomy): domain Bacteria; phylum Pseudomonadota; class Alphaproteobacteria; order Bin95; family Bin95; genus VMCJ01. Next base: position 1,558 of record CAJXVF010000525.1, read on the forward strand.
ATGGTCCGGCAATACGGGTGTTGGTGGCGACCGGAACATCTTCTTCCGTGAGGAAGGCCGCCAAATTCACCGCTCCAGCCACGCGCTGCTGACGGACCGGTCTGATATCAACACGGATGCGCCGGACGCCAACATTCTGTTTGAGAAATTGAAGGATGAAGATGTCTGCATCTACGCCCATGTCGGCGGCCGCTATGCGGATATCAATTTCGCCCATGACCCCAAGCTTGAAACGGCCATGGAAATCCATTCAGCCTGGGGTACGTTTGAATGGCTGCTGACGGATGGTTTTCCGCTTGGCCACCGTTCGGGGCTGGTTTGCAACAGTGACGGCCACAAAGGTCGCCCAGGTGCCAGCTATCCAGGTGCAGCGACATTCGGTGCCTATGGCGGCCTGACATGCTTCATAACTGATGAGCTGAACCGCGACGGCTTGTTTGATTGCCTGCGCAAACGCCATCACTACGGCACCACCGGCACGCGTATGCACTTAGATGTGCGCGCAAGCTTCAACGGTGACGCCGCGTTGTTCGACAAAGACCCGAACGCCTGGGATGACGCCCAATCTGCCCCTGCGGATAGCATCATGATGGGCGACATCGCGAAGGTTAGCGGCGATACGGCCACAATCTCCGTCGAGGCTATTACCCAAGCTCCGATTGAGCGGATTGAAGTGCGGAATGGCATGGATGTCATCCACACCTTGCGTGGCTTCGACAAGCCGGACCTTGGCGCACGTTTCCGGGTTATCTGGAGTGGTGCTGAATACCGTGGGCGGGGCCGTCAGTCCGAATGGCGGGGCCGGGCACGCTTTGGCGGATCGACCATTAAGCGTATGTCCAAGATCAACGCTTGGAACCTGGAACGCCGCCTCGAAGTCTCCAGTGCAGACACCATCGCGTTCGATGCAATGACCACTGGCAATTTCGGCGGGTTTGATGTGTGGTTGGATGAAGACCCTGACGGCATGATCGAGATCGCGACCAATCACGGCTCGCTAAAGGTCCGTGCAGGCGATGTCGGCATGGAGGATACCGCACTAGATGCCGGCGGCCTCGAGCGCCGCATCCGCGTATTCCGCCTGCCGGAAGACAACACTTGCCGCGAATTCAGCCGGGACGTCGATGTGCCGCTGAAGCCAGAAGGCGACAACCAACTCTGGGTCTGCGTCACCACAGAAGACGGCTTCCAGGCTTGGTCCAGCCCTGTCTCTTATACACATCTCCGAGCCCACGAGACCTCTCTACATCTCG
>CAJXVF010000526.1 GCA_913060845.1 uncultured Alphaproteobacteria bacterium
ATCTACACCTCTCTATTCGTCGGCAGCGTCAGATGTGTATAAGAGACAGGTTCCTTCCCCGCATCGCCCCATTCGGGCGCGGCATGGAATGGATGATGACAGGCCGCATTTTCGATGCAGCCGAAGCACTGGATGGCGGCTTCGTGCGCTCCGTCCATAAACCGGATGACTTGTTGCCCGCTGCCCAGAAGTTGGCGCGGGAGATTGCGGACAATACGTCAGCCATGTCAGTCGCACTTTGTCGCCAGCTTATGCTGACCGGCCTGATGAATGACCATCCAATGCTCTCGCACCGCCTCGAATCCCGTTGCCTACAGGGCTATATGGGTGGGAAAGCCGACGCAAAGGAAGGCGTTGCCTCATTCCTTGAAAAGCGCGCACCGAACTTCCCTATGCGCGTATCGGAGGACATGCCACCCTTCTATCCTCTGCGGCCCGTGCCAGAATATTTGGACTAGGAGCAAGCCCCATGGATACAGGCCTATCGCCTGAAGATGAAGCCTTCCGTCAGCAAGTCCGCACGTTCCTGCGTGAAAAGCTGCCGGAAGACATCCATGCCCGCTGGAAAGAATCCGGAATGATTTTCCCCGATAAGCCAGATGCAGTGCGCTGGCAGAAAATACTGCATGAGCAAGGATGGATCGCGCCGAACTGGCCCCTAGAGCACGGCGGCACGGGTTGGACGACGACACAGAAATACATCTTTGAAACGGAAACGGCATCTTACGGCGCGCCCCCCGTCATCCCGCTTGGCCTCCGCATGGTCGGGCCCGTGATTATGAAATACGGCACACCTGAGCAGAAGGCGCATTTCCTACCGCGCATCCTCGCGACCGATGATTACTGGTGCCAAGGCTATTCGGAACCAGGCTCTGGCTCCGACCTCGCAAGTTTGAAAACACGAGCAGTTGCGGATGGCGATGATTATGTCGTCAACGGCTCCAAGATTTGGACGACCCACGCCCAGTTTGCAGATTGGATGTTCTGCCTCGTTCGTACATCTGATGAACCAAAGCGACAGAACGGCATCACCTTCTTGCTGATTCCAATGGATACGCCCGGTGTAGACGTCCGCCCGATCATCACGCTTGGCGGCCATCACGAAGTCAATCAGGTCTTCCTGGATGATGTCCGCGTGCCGCAATCCAACCGCGTCGGGCCGGAAGGCGATGGCTGGACCGTTGCTAAATATCTGTTGGAGTTTGAACGTGGCGGTGGATTTGCGTCTGGCCGGATCGCCCTGAATATGGCGCGGCTCAAGCGCATGGCAGACGTAAATGGCCTAAACGACGATAACAGCTTCAAGCGCAAGCTTTCTGACCTGGAGATTCAGGCGGAAACAATCGCGATCTCTGAACTTCGCATGCTGTCCAAGCTTAAATCTGGTGAAAACCCTGGCGCGGACGCATCCGTCATTAAGCTTCGTGGTTCTGAAGTGAATCAGAACGTTACAGAGCTTTCTGTGGAGGCTGCTGGCCTGTTCGCAATGCCGTTTGAGCAGCTGGAAGCCATGGCGGGCGATAACCGCACATCGACTGCGCAAACCGAAGCGGAAGCCGGCGTATCACCCCGCTACTTCAACTACCGCGCCAATACGATTTTTGGCGGTACCAGCGAAGTCCAGAAAGGCATCCTGGCGAAGGTATCGCTCGGTCTCTAAGGCTTGGAAGACCTACTACATGAACTGATCGCGCAAGCGGGCGTTCCAGCCCTAGGCGTTATTGCTGCAGGCGTTCTGGTCGGTGGGTTCATCCGAGGGTTCGTCGGGTTTGGCGGCGCGATGATTGTCGTGTTGGCGATTAGCCTCACACTTGGGCCGAAGATTGCGGTTGCGGCATCCTGCCTCTCTGGCTTGCCGGTCATGTTTCAGTTGCTGCCAACGGCAATCGGAAAGTCGGAGCGCGCCTTCGTATTGCCCTTCGGTCTGGCCACATTCGTCGGCGCACCTTTGGGCGCAATGGTGTTGGTAGCGCTCGATCCGGCCATCATGAAATTTGTGATCGCCATATCGGTGCTGGGCATGACGTTCCTGCTGTTCAAAGGCTGGCGCGCCAAACAGGCTGGAAATCCTGTGTTTCTTGCAGGTGCCGGGGCCACGGCTGGGTTCATTCAAGGCATGGCCGGCGTTGGCGGACCACCGGCGGTTGCGGTGGCCTTGTCCCGGTCTGGAACGACCGAACGGCAGCGGGCCAATGTAATTGGGTCAATCACCGGCCTCAATCTCTGTACTATAGTGCCGCTATACCTACACGGTCTTTTTACGCCAACGGTGATCCTGCTAAGTGTTCTGATTTTCCCGGTTTACTCAGGCGCAGCATGGCTTGGCGCTCGGTTCTTTGGCGGGCCTGGAGAGCCGCTCTATCGAAATGCTGCACTGGCGGTCTTGGCGATGATCAGCGCTGTGACGCTTGTCGTGTCTCTGCGCGACTTAGTCAGCGGATAAGAATTGCATCTATCCTGCGCCTTGTGGTGAAGTCTGCCGCAAAGCGCCTGTAAGGCCGGAGGAAACATGCAGTCCACAGAAGCCAACGCCGCCACATACTTTGTCACACGAAACGCCACTAGCGACGCCCAGGAGAAAACTGCATTCATCGAGGCGACAGAAGACAGGCGCAGCATTACCTATGGCGCGCTTGGCTTAGATGTTGCCCGTATGGGCGGGCTCTTTGAACGGTACGACATCCGCCCGGAAGAACGAATTGCGCTACTGGCATTGGATGAAATTGCGTTCCCAGTCATTTTTTGGGGTGGCATCAATGCCTGTCTCTTATACACATCTCCGAGCCCACGAGACCTCTCTACATCTC
>CAJXVF010000527.1 GCA_913060845.1 uncultured Alphaproteobacteria bacterium
GAGGTCTCGTGGGCTCGGAGATGTGTATAAGAGACAGGCCCCCAGGACATGGAACCGCCGGAATAGATCACGACCGGCGTATTATCCCCCACCCCTAGGCGCCCCATAGCAGCGGCGAAGCGTTCCGCCGTTGGCAAAGTAAATCGCAGAGGGCTTTTGTCGTCCGAGAGGTCCAGTGTCAGATCTGCGAACATGGCACCGGGAATGTGGCCTGCATCATAGTCAGCGCGGCCAGATTCCATCGTCATGTCGCCATTTTCTGCCGGATGCAGATGCACCGTAGCATCCAACACACGGAGGTTTGGGGCATCCAGATTGGCCGCCAGCCATTCCGTTGAAACGAGCGGGCCGGGCAGTGTCGCGGTCATGGGGTTTTCTCCGTCACAAAGGCAATGCGAGCAAGGTATCGACGCGTTCGTTATCGAACACCACCACCTTCTCGCGGAACAGCGGACGCGCGCCGCCAAGGTCAATCACATCCAGATATTTGCCAACGCTGAACAGCATGGCGTTGCCGCGCACATCTATCCGGATCACCTGATAGTTTGATGTCGCACGTACGATATCGCCTTCAACATCGGTGATCTGCGTTGCCGAAATAAAGTGCTTGTAGCGGTGGTCTTCGAAGATATTGGCCCGGCGGATGGAGGATACACGATCCTGCAGCATCGCCTGGCTATCAGCGTGGATAATGCCGAGCGGCAGGCCCTGCTCAAAATTCTCTGTCGAGATGATCTTGTAGAGGCAGTCAGGCGCGAAGAAATCTGGCCAATCTTCAAGCCGGTCATCATCAATCGCGCGGGCATAATCGGCCAGCAAGCGTTCAACGCGGAAGTAGGTTTGAGCGTCCGTCATTATACGCCCATGACCGCACGGTAGGCTTTCCAGAAGCCACGGATCGAAACTTCAGTGGCGCGGCCCTTGGTCGATTCAACCGTCTCACCGCCCATCGGCACAACCCCAATTTCGCCGTGTACACCCTGGATGGCTTTTTGAACGAAGCCGCCGATGCAACCGTCTTCCATGGAGATATATCCGGCCGGGCCAACCAGATTGGATTGCTTCAGTCTACGCTGGTCCATCTCGGCATCGTCATCCTGGTAACCCACATGGTTCCAAACGAGTTCCGTCTCGCCAACGCCTTTCGGCAGAACTTGGCGAACAGCGATGGAATTGTAATGGCATTGCAGCCCAAATGTTGGAAATACGGACATGATGCGCGTGGTCATGCCTTCACCAGACTCATCCACTGCATCCAGCAAAGTCGGGTCCTGGAGTTGCATATCTTTCAGCGAATGGATGCCCTCTTCCTTATAGGCATCATGGTCATAGCCGGTGCTGCTTTTGCCATAGCTAATGTGACTGCCGCCGCCAGTTCCAACAATAATGCCACCTTCCTGGCTCAAGCGATTGAGCTTGAAGGTGTTGAAGAACGTATGCAGCAAGCTCGCGTGATAACTGTCCCGCAGATTCTCGTTGTAGATTTTCCAATTGTTTGGCAGCACTTGCACATTGCGCCCAAGAAACTTCAGCGGCTTACCCAATATATTCCGCATATGGGCAGCGATTTCCGGGCCGATATAGGTTTCGAAATCTAAGGTCGCGTCCGAATAGCTGCCGAAAATAAGGCCGCAGAATTCCGTCACCCGCAGCTGCTTTAAGCCATGCGCCTGCTTGTCGAAATCATCCGGCAGGCCGCCCTCCCCGCCAACGCCATTCTCAAACGCAACACCGCGAAGGCTGCCGTCGAGGCGATAAGTCCAGGAGTGATAAACACATGTCAGAAGCTTTGCGTTACCGCGCCGCTTCAAACAAACCAGCGCGCCACGATGAGCGCAGCGGTTTTCCATGGCGTGGATTTGTCCATCGCGGTCGCGCGTTACGATGACAGGCGTTTCGCCGATATAGGTCGTTACGTAGTCGCCGGGCTCCGGCAGCTCACACGCAAGCGCTAGGTAATTCCATACAGGGCCGCGGTAGATCGTTTCCAGCTCCTGCCGGTAGAGACCCTCGTCCGTATATAGGTCGTAGGGAATCTCTGTCAGCTTTTCGCTTGGAAAGCGGGTGGGCGCTGCGGTCTGGTTGTCGAACGGTCCATCCATAGCCATTGGCGTTCCTCCGGTTGATCGACCTCATGCTATAGTGCGCGCGCCAGATTATAAACCGGCTCCGAAGTTCAGGCGCGACCTCTATGACAGCTTCTAAAGTTCCCATGAACGCAGCAGTGCGCGGCATTCTCTGCATGGTCATCGGCACCATGCTTCTGACCAGCAATGATGCCATCACCAAATGGCTGCTGAATACGCTGCACCCAGGCGATGTCATGGCGTGGCGTGGCCTGATGTCCCTGCCGTTTATATTCGTCATCCTGAAATACGAAGGTGCGACCGTATCCAGCCTAAAGAGCAACGCGCCATGGCAATCGTTCGGGCGTGGCGTGCTGGCATTGATCACGAGCGTCTTCGTCGTTCTCTCATTCCAAGTGCTGCCGCTGGCAGACGCTTTGGCGTTGATATTCATCTCCCCGCTCCTAGTCACAGCGCTCTCGGCGATTATGCTGCATGAGCCTGTCGGCTGGCGGCGCTGGTCAGCAACGATTGTAGGCTTTCTGGGATCGCTCCTGATTGTTGGCCCCAGCTTTGAGGAGATCGGCTGGTGGGTCGCTGCACCATTAATGGCGGCCACAACGGCCGCCCTCCGCGATATCGCTACCCGCAAGCTCGGGTCTATCGACAGCGGACCATCGATCCTGCTCTGGACCTGTCTCTTATACACATCTCCGAGCCCACGAGACCTCTCTACATC
>CAJXVF010000528.1 GCA_913060845.1 uncultured Alphaproteobacteria bacterium
TGGGCTCGGAGATGTGTATAAGAGACAGGAGCAAGCAATCGCGTAGATATCTTGCACATCGCCGGGCAAGCGGATTTCGCTCCAGCTATCGCCGCCATCTTGGGTCATAAAAACTTCGCCGTCATAGCGCGCACCGATGACGACTTGGTCCGGCAGGCTTTTCGAGAGGCCGATATTCATGATCGTGCCGTGGACTTGCACCTTGTCGAAGCGCGCCCAGGTTTCGCCTGCATCCGTTGACTTATAAACCCCGCCGTCATGGCTCGCGGCTGAAACAGAGAGTGCTGCGAACAGCGTCGCTGGATCATGCGGCGAGGCCTTGATGTCGCGGCCATAGGTGGTCGGTGAATAGCGACCGACCTCCATATCATTCCATGTCTTGCCAGCATTGTCGGTTTTGAACAGACCTTTGCGGAGCGCTACGATGGGCTCATCTGGCTTGGCGGGCGCAATGGCGATGGCATGGCAATCCAGCATGCCTTCGGCCCAGGTTTCCTTCTGCACGATCTGGCTTTGAAGATGCGGCAGCTTGGATAGCTCGACCATGTGGTCGCTAGTGTCTGTCCAGGTTTGGCCGCCGTCAGTCGTGTGCATCGTGCCAGCGATTTCGCAGGCGGCGTAAATTTCATCCGGGCGGCCAGGGCGCTGCGCCATGCGCATCACGCGCGGTTCAAACGGGCCTTTGCACCGCATTGGCATGCCTGGGTTCGGCAATTTCGCCCAAGTGGCACCGCGATCATCGGAGCGGTACACGTCAATCGGGGCACCGCCTGCATAAATCCGATCAGGGTGGCCATCGATGGCGAGGAAACTCCAGATTTGCTTATCGGCATCTGGGAAATCTGCCTTTTGGAACGTTGCGCCAGAATCCGTACTGCACCACACGCCGTTCGTGGTCCCAGCGTAGACAATGCTTGGGTCATCCGGGTGCACATAAACGGTATGAGCGGGATGGTCGCCAAACACATGGCTCCATTCGCCATCTTTAGCGGCCCGCCGGAACACCCCAACGGCTCCCGTTGCGTCAGGCCGGCCTACATACCCGGCGACGCCCGCAAAAATATACGCTTCAGCCATGATCGGCTCCATTCCAAAATTACTTGATGCGAAACGTTAAGCCTGCCTGTTAGGCTGGTCAATTAGCCGAACGAACATAACCGCCCAGCAGCAATCGTCGCTGAAAGCGATGGACTGCCACCATTCTGGACAATCGCGAGATCAGCTCGTTTGCCCGGTGCCAGAACACCTCTGTCGTCAAGGCCTAGCGCGCGCGCTGGATTGGTCGACACCAGCCCCCATGCTTCGCTCAGCGGCAGCTTGCCATCCCGGGCCAGAATGAACGGCGCATGGAGAAGGGCTGGATAATAATAATCGCTCGCCAAGATATCACAGAGGCCTTTGGCGGCGGATTCAGCCGCCGATTGTAGCCCCGTATGGCTGCCGCCGCGCACGACATTGGGCGCACCCAACACAATCGGATCGCCCAGTGCTTTCGCCGCTGCCGCCGTCACATCGCCCATGGGAAACTCAGCGATCCGGGCGCCAAGGCTGTGAAAATGCTCACGGTCCGCCGGTGTCGCATCATCATGGGAAAGCTGGGGTGTGTTGCTTGCCCGTGCAGCCTCTGCCAGGCGCGCGGTTCCGGCCGCACCTTCAGTATCCGCACGAACGGACACACGCTGCACAAGGTCCAAAAATTCGGGGAGCGAAAGGCCAGAGCGGTTGGCGTATACGCTCATCTTATTGTCGTCGCCCATGTAGCGGCGGATGTGCGGCAAGTGATCGTTGTAGGCGATGCAATCAACCCGGCCTGCTGCAATCCATCCGGCTGCTTCCTCCACCATATCCACATTCGCGGTCTCGAAACGGAGATGTAGGCGAGTATCGGCGATAAAGTCTGACTTTAGGCGTTCAAATGCAGCCATGAACGTGTGGCATGCATCAGCGCTACGAAGGCCCGGTTCCCAGGATAACGTGACCCCGTGATAAGCAGTCGTGATGCCGTTCGCGACGAGTTGCTTATCGGTTTCATCCAGCGCCATATCCACTGGAAAGCTAACGCCAGGGCGCGGCATTAATTGGCGCTCAAACGCATCACCGTGGATATCGACAATGCCGGGCAGCGCTAGTGCGCCTTTGGCGTCATAGCGTGTTTTGGCGTTAGCAGGCGCGTCGCCGATATGGACTATGCAGCCGTCCTCGATAGCAATGGCAGCGTCAACAAACGCACCATCCGGCGCCAGAACGCTGGCATTTTCGATTATGAGGTCCATCAACTTCAGCGCGCAGGCATACGGACTTCAATGGCTGCAGCGGCAATCACTGCTGAGTCGCCGATGGCCTCGTCATATGAATCCAAACCGCCCAGCACAGATGTAACCTTCACTTGGCCGACAGGGAACGCAGATTTAAGCGCCTCGCCATCCACCTTATCCGGCTGTTGCACGCCGATGATGACATTCACTTCAAGCGCGTCTTTGTCTACCCCGAGCGTGCGAATGAAGCTCAGCGAGCTATGGCGCAGCGCATCCTCGACCGCCCGCCGGGCTGCTTTGGTGTAGTCGCCGCCATGCAGGTCAGCACCGCTGCCCATTTCCAGAATGACGCGTTTGGTGGTCATGATGCTTCCTTTGTCGCCAGTGCAGAAAGGTTGGACGCTATCGCCGCTGCCTCTTGAATCATATCACGAATGACATCGCCTGCGGGCCTGATCACTGATGGATCGTTCAACATGCCGGCGATCTGTCCGACAACCTGTCTCTTATACACATCTCCGAGCCCACGAGACCTCTCTACATCTC
>CAJXVF010000529.1 GCA_913060845.1 uncultured Alphaproteobacteria bacterium
CAATCCTCCTCTAAATCGAACCTAAAATAGTCCCAAATCATTTGATGACGGACACATCCGCCTAAAACCATTGGTAATTGGATAACGGCGGTCACGGCCAAAGTTTTTGGCTGTAATTTTGGCACCCGGCGGCGCTTGCCGGCGCTTATATTCGGAAATATCGAGCAGGCGCCATATGCGCTTCACTGTCTCTTCCTCATAACCGGCGCCAACAATCTCTTCGACGGATTGTTCCTGTTCAATCAGCCGATCTAGAATTCCATCCAAAACATCATAAGGCGGCAGCGAATCTTCGTCTTTTTGATCTGGGCGGAGTTCGGCGGAAGGCGGCTTAGCAATCACGCGTTCTGGCATTACCGGGCCGGCTGGGCCGAGCACGCCTGTAGGCGCATGGTCATTCCGCCAGCGACAGAGATCAAAAACGACGGTCTTATACATGTCCTTGATGGCGTTATAGCCGCCGCACATATCGCCATAGATCGTAGCGTAGCCAACGGCCATTTCGGACTTATTGCCGGTCGAAAGCACCATGTGGCCGAATTTGTTGGAAAGCGCCATCAGCGTCAGCCCTCGTGACCGAGACTGGAGGTTTTCTTCCGTGATGCCCGTTTCCGTGCCTTCAAATGCCGGACCAAGCATTGCGGAGAATGCTTCCATTGCTGGACCAATATTGATGCTCTCGTAGGAGACGCCCAGCATCTCAGCCACGCCTTCGGCATCCTCTAAACTTTCCTGGGACGTATAGGGCGACGGCATCATTACGCAGCGCACCCGGTCTGCACCAAGCGCATCCACGGCGATGGCGGCGGAGATAGCGGAATCAATCCCGCCGGAGAGGCCAAGTACAACGCCTGGGAAGCCGTTCTTGTTGACATAATCGCGCAGGCACAGCATGGCTGCGTGATACATCGCCGGAAGGCCTTCAGGCACATCCTCAATCGGGCCTTCAGCGCAGGTCCAGCGTCCATCTGTGCCCCGCGTCCAGTCCGTCATGGCGCAGGCTTCGCGCCAGCCTGGAAGTTGGGCGCGCAAGCGACGGTCGCCATCAATTACGAAGGACGCGCCGTCAAACGCCAATTCATCCTGACCGCCCACCTGGTTCACGTAGACCAGCGGCAATCCACTCTCCACGACACGCTCGACCACAAGATTGAGACGCACTTCAGGCTTCCCAACTTGGAAAGGCGACCCGTTCGGGACCAGTAGCAATTCAGCACCACTTTCTTCCAAGCACTCGACCACATCCGGTGACCAGATATCTTCGCAGATCGGCACGCCGATGCGCACGTCTTTGAAGTTCACAGGGCCTGGCAGCGGGCCAGCATCAAACACGCGTTTTTCGTCGAACACGTCATAATTCGGCAGGTCAGCCTTGTAGCGAACGGCGCTAACGACGCCATCGGCTAGCAGTGCTACAGCGTTGTAGAGTTTCCCGTCTTCAGCCCAAGGCGTGCCAACAAGCAGTGCAGAACCTTCAGCAGTCTCTGCAGCCAGTGCTTCAATGGCGCGACGGCATTCCGCGACGAACACCGGCTTCATCACCAGATCTTCCGGCGGATATCCTGAGAGAAATAGCTCTGGATAGACTATCAGATCAGCGCCCGCGAGTTCTTCCCGGGCAGCTTTCAGCTTCACAATATTGCCTGCGATATCGCCCACAACTGGGTTTAGCTGGGCGATACCGATGCGCAAACGGTCCGTCATGAGACTGGCCGTCCTTTCATTCAGGAGCCGACGCCTTTGAGCATGGCGCGGCGCTTGGAGAGCAGGAATTCACGGCCAACCTTCACGCTCGGTTTGCCGTCATATTCAATGATATCTGCAGTCGCGTAGGTCTCGCTCCACCGGTCTGGTAGGTACGAACCTGTGCCAACGAGATCAACCGGCGCATCAGCAATCGCCATGGTCTTGCACTTCTCAACATTAAAACCAGAGCTGGCGACGACCTTTACTTTATCGAACCCTGCCCCGTCCAACGCCTCACGCAGGCGCCAGATCGCAGCGGCAGAAACACCGGTTCCGACCAAATGTCGAAGCTCATTTTCTGTCCGATAATTGCGGATCGCATTCGGCGCATATTTGTCGAGGATTGCGTAAGATGCCTGCAAATCCATGCCTTCAAGATAGCGACCGCCATGGGTGTCGAGCCGGAACGCGAGACGTCCCGCGGCGGCTAGATCAGGGAAGCGATTAGCGACAGCAAGCGAATCCGTAACCTCAGATCCGTAATAATCAACCAACACAGTCAGATTCTCATCCGGGAAGGTTTCGTGCAGCATTTCTGAAGCGCGCACCGTCGATCCGGCGTAACCGATTAGCGCATGAGGCATCGTGCCAAGGCCTTGCTCCTGGCCGAAGAAATGCGCAGTCGCATCCGTTGCATTGCCGATGAAGCCTACAGCGCCTTTAGCCTGTGCCGCCTTCGAGCCAACGCTGGCGGCATAGGCCATCAGCTCTGCCATATCGGCACCAGCGCAATGGCGCGCGTCCATCGCCAGAAACGCTGTCTTGGGGAGGGCCATCGCCATCATATAGGCGTTGTAGGCAGCGACATTGGCTGCACCCAGCTTCTGAAGATAAAGCGTTTCCGTGTCTGCCAGATGGTATAGCGAACCGGTGAGATAGAGCATTGGTTCACCAGCGCCGACGAACTCACCCTCGGCATGAGGTGCTTCGATCTCAAACTCCACGCCGCGCGCTTTCGCTACGCTGTGCAGCCAATCAACCGTCATTTGCCCGGTGAATAGCACCTGTCTCTTATACACATCTGACGCTGCCGACGAATAGAGAGGTG
>CAJXVF010000530.1 GCA_913060845.1 uncultured Alphaproteobacteria bacterium
TCGTCGGCAGCGTCAGATGTGTATAAGAGACAGGTACCGACCAGCGTTCCAGCGCCAGAAGTTTACACTTCGCTTGATCGCGGCCTGCTCGATGCAGCTGGCTTCGCCTACTACGCACACAAATCCTACCGGACGTTCGAAATCGGCAACTGGTTCACCAGCGGCTTGGCTGTCGGCTCCATCGCCTGCGGTTCTTTGATAAACCTGGACGACTGGAACGCGCTGCCTCCGCAGTACCAAGCGCTGATGAAGGCTTTCGAAGACAGCGACGCTGGCTATAAAGCCCAGATTAGCAGCCTTGAAGCAGCGGAAGCAGCCGCACCGGCTGAATTCGTGAAAGCAGGCCTGACGGAATGGAAGGTCAACAAGGACGAACGCGCAGCATTCGAAACAGTAGGCGGTAAGCCGGTTTGGGAAGACTGGGCGAAAGAGATGACTGAGGAAGGCTACAACGGCCAAGAGCTGTTGGACACCATCCACGCGTCCATCAAGAAGCATGGCGGCTGATCTAGTTCACCGCCTGTGAATACCCCTGCCTGGTCAGAATTGGCGTATCGCGCCTCCTGGCCAGGCAGGTTTCTTTAAAATTCTTAAGCGACCGACAGAGCAATATCTGCACTGCATTCGGAGCCGGAGTTCCCCCCATGGTGTTGCCAATAAGCGACACGCCGTTCGCCAAACTTGATCGCGGTTATCATGCGATTGAGAAAGCGCTGAACTACGTTGCCGCCGCCTTCCTTTTTTCGCTGATGCTTCTGGGTTGCGCCGAAGTGCTCATGCGCAAAGTCTTCAATTCGCCGATCCACGGACAGGCGGACCTTGTGGAAATCATGATTCCCACCATGGGCTTTTTTGGCTTGGCATATTGCCAGCGCCTTGCAGGCCACGTGCGGATGGAACTGCTCATCCATCGTATGAAAGGCCGCGCGCTCTGGATTTTTGAGTTCTGCGGCAACTTCGCCACGCTCGCGATTGTCGCTGTGATGATCTTCGGTACCTGGCAGAACTTCTTAAACGCTTGGCTGCTCGGCGATAGCAGCATGGATGCGCAGATTCCAGTATGGCCACCAAAGCTGATCATTGTGGTTGGCTTCTGCCTGCTGTTCATCCGCTGCACTATCTCCTTCTTTGGCTATATCCGCCTGATCCGCCATCCAGATGCAGAACCGATCGGCGTACCGATTAGCCCAACAGTCACAGATATCGCTAAAAGCGAAGCCGAAGTCGCGCGCGACGCGATTAAAGACGAAATTGACGAGACGCGCATTAAGGGGTCCGGCCAATGATGATCGAACCCATTACAGTTGGCCTCATCGGCCTTGGCTGTCTCGCCATCCTTGTGGTCATCGGCATGCAGGTCGCCTATGCAGGTGCGCTTGTTGGCCTGATGGGCATTGTGGTCACCATTGGCGCACGGCGTGTGCGCGATACGGGCGACTTCTGGGATATCCTGGAAAAAGGCTGGGAGCCTGGGCTTAAAAACGCTGGCACCATCCCGTTCTCTGAATTGGCGCATTACTCACTCTCGGTGCTGCCAATGTTTATCTTAATAGGATACATGGCCTTCCATGCCCGGCTGACCCAAGGCGCGTTCTATTGCATGCGTATGTGGTTCGGGCATCTACCAGGTGGCCTTGCTATCGCAACCGTATTCGCGACGGCAGCCTTTGCCGCTGTATCCGGCGCATCGACTGCAACCGCAGCCGTATTCAGCCGCATCGCTATCCCGGAAATGCTGCGCTACGGCTACCCACCAGGCTTCTCTGCTGGTGTTGTGGCTGCAGGCGGCACGCTCGCGTCTTTGATCCCACCGTCTGGCATTCTGGTGATTTACGCGATCATCGTTGAAGAATCGGTCGGCAAACTGCTAATGGCCGGCTTCATCCCCGGCATCCTTTCGGCGATCATCTATGCGGGCTCCATCATGGTCCGGGTTAAGCTAAACCCAGAGCTGGCGGGCGACCCCATCGGCAAAGTAACCATGAAGGAACGCTTCGCCTCCATGAGCGGGATGTGGGGCATCCTGTTTGTTGTCGCCATCATCATGGGTGGTGTGTATTCCGGCTGGATGACGCCAACGGAATCAGGCGCTATCGGCGCTTTCGTTGTGTTCATGCTCGCACTCAAAAATGGCATGAACAGGGATCAGTTCCTCAGCGGCCTGGCAGAAAGCGCCAAGACGGCGGTGATGATTATCACCATCATCTGGGGCATTCTGATCCTGGTCAGGTTCCTCGGCTTCTCCGATCTACCCAACGTCATCCGGGAAGAGATCACCAGCCTTGGCTGGAACCGTTACTGGATCCTGTTGATCATCCTTCTCATGTACGCCGTGCTCGGCATGTTCATGGACGCGATCGGCATGCTGCTGCTGACGTTGCCCTTGGTACAGCCGCTGGTCATAGCCCTTGGGTTTGACCCGATCTGGTTTGGCATCATCGTCGTGAAAATGGTGGAGATCTGCTTGATTACCCCACCGATTGGATTGAACTGTTTCGTTGTGGCTGGGGTCAGACCGGATATACCTCTAGGATCTATCTTTAAGGGTATCTGGTGGTTCTTCATCTGTGACGTGCTGACAGTCGCCTTGTTCGTGGCCTTCCCGAACATCGTGCTGTGGCTGCCGAACAACATGCTTGGCAGATGACGTAATGACTGTCCCCGCGCGCCATGCCGGTGCGCGGGGACAACATTACGAAGCTTTCATGTTTCGGACATAAAGGCGTTAGGCAGCGTCTGGCCTCTGTCTCTTATACACATCTCCGAGCCCACGAGACCTCTCTACATCTCGT
>CAJXVF010000531.1 GCA_913060845.1 uncultured Alphaproteobacteria bacterium
AAGAGACAGGTTTTGGCCAGGGGCCAGCTGTGATTTTGGCTGCTAGAATTCTGTGGGGGCTGACCTATGGCGTCTTGGTGCTGGTCACGCTGTCTTATGCTGTGGAATACCGGGCGCAGGTTGGGACGCGGGTTGGCGTTGGTCAGGCGATCCAGCGCATTGGGCCCGTATTCGCGTTGTTCGGAGGTGCTTGGCTAGTTGGCATTGTCGGCCCAAACCAGGCATTCGCCCTCCTCGCCATTCCGACGGCGCTTTCCCTGCTAGTCGCCTATACGTTGCCACGGACAGACGGGGAGGCAGCGAAGCGTAGCAAGCCCGCGTCCTTAGCCCGGCCAAAGCCGATCGACGTTCTGTACTTCCTGCAAGGCTATGGCGTGGATGGCGTGTTCGCGATTTCAATCACCCTGATATTTGCCCGCGAAGCATCCTTGGCTGACGCGGTGATGGGCGGCAGCGCATTGCTGGCGATGCGGCATTTCGGTGAAGCCATAGCGGCCCCGCTGTTCGGCTGGATCGCAGATCGTTTCGGCGCCCGCAGAGTGTTCGTTTGGGCAGCGGCGCTGACGATGATTGGGTTCATCCTGGTCGCTGCCGGGGTCACAATCATCGGCGCACTGATCATGCTGCTGTTCAGAGGAGCCCTTGCATCCTTAGGGCCTGCTGTAATCACGCAGTCTCTGGATGACGATGAGGAGGCCATTGGCCCGCTCGCCCGGATGCAGGCTTGGCGGGATTTCGGCGCAGCTTGCGGCCCGCTCGTCACTGGATTTCTGCTGACGTTCCTTTCTGCTGAGATACAGCACGCCGCCATGGCTGTCGCCCTGGCTGGTGGGATTCTGTTCTGGGCGCTTTCATCAGATGGACGAACGCGTTAGCCACTTCCTGGGCGCTTGCCTCCGTTGGCATACAGGTACAGGGTACGTAAACGTTTCGTAGCCGCTGGCCTGCCACATGCCTCTCCCTGATTTTTCCCATTCTGAGCCTGATGGACCCTATGCCTGGGCCAGGATGACGGCTGCGTTGGCGATGATGACAATTGGTGGCTTTGGGATGTTCACCTGCGTAGTGGCGTTGCTGCCGGTCGCGACGGAATTCGGGCTGACGCGGGCGGAAGCTTCGCTGCCGTATACACTGTTCACCATTGGCTTCGGTGCTGGCGGAATCGCCTATGGCTGGGCAGTGACGCGCTATGGTGCTGCGACCATCACTTTCATCGCCGGGTTAATCTATGGCGGTGGGTTCCTGTTGGCGTCGAGCGCCCAATCGTTCTGGGTCTATGCGTTTGCGTTCGGTGTGCCGATTGGGTTGTTGGGTGCTTCAGCGACGTTCTCACCGCTGGTCGCGGATATCTCATTCTGGTTTGAAAAACGGCGCGGGTTCGCAATCGGCATTGTGATTTCTGGAAATTATATAGCAGGCGCTATTTGGCCGCCCATTGTGCAGGCGCTGATTGACGGCGTTGGATGGCGGAACGCCCTGGCGCTGGTTGGTTGCTTCTGTCTAGCAACAATGCCGCCGTTGGCGCTGATGCTGCGTCGGCGACCAAAGGCGTTGATTGAGGAAGCTGCCAACAGCGTCGGCGCGGCACCCGTCCGCCCGCTTGGCCTCGATAAAAACGCTCTGCAAGGTGTGTTGTGTTGCGCTGGCATTGCCTGCTGTATCGCTATGTCGATGCCCCAAGTGCACATCGTCGCTTTCTGCGCGGACTTGGGCCTGGGTGCCGTGCATGGTGCGAACATGTTGGCCATCATGATGGGGGCTGGCGTTGCAAGCCGCCTGATTTCCGGTTGGATATCGGACAAGATCGGCGGATACCGCACCTTGGTACTGGGTTCATTCTTGCAAATGGCGACGCTGTTCTTGTTCCTGCCGTTTGACACACTGACGCCGCTCTATGTCGTCTCATTCCTATTCGGGTTGAGCCAGGGCGGCATCGTGCCCTCATATGCCATGATCGTGCGCGGTGCGTATCCGGCGAAGGATGCGGGCTGGCGCATTGGCATGGTGATGAGCTTCACCCTGTTCGGCATGGCCATCGGCGGATGGATGTCTGGCTATGCCTATGATTTGACGGGCAGTTATGACGCCGCCGTGTTCAATGGCATTGGCTGGAATGTCCTGAACTTGGCAATAGCGACCTGGCTGTTATTCCGCGCCCGCCGCGCCTTCCGGGCCATGGGAACGCCTGCAGTCCCCGCCTAATCCTGAGTGCTGCTGAATTTCGCGCAATGCTCAGCGATGGTGCGCGCGTCTGGCGATATCTGTTTTTCGGCCAAGTCTTGCGCTTCCGCGCAGATAAGGCGGGCTTGGTTTTTGTTGCCAAGTGCAAAATGCGCGTTTGCCAGCGTGTCGAGAAAGCGCGGGTCCGTGCGGTGGCTGATCTCGACTGCTTTCTTGGCGAGCGCCAAGGTGCGGGCAGGGTCCGCGCCTTCGGCATCGGGCGTTAACACCATGCGCCAGGCTGCATTATTAGCAGCAAGTGCTAAATCACCCGTCGCTGCAGCGTACTCGGCATCGATTGTAGCAACGCCTGAAATTGTTTCGTATGCACGCAGCCATGCAATGATCGCTGCACTGTTATCTGCGCCCCGCTCGACCATGCGCGCCCAACGGATGCGGGCAACGCCTAGCGCATGCAGGGCTGCTGGGTCGTTTGGTCGGCGTGTTACAACGTCCATGTGCATCGTAATCGCTTGTTGGTAAGCGGCTCTGGCGGAGTCTAGAGCGGATTTGGATCATTCCGGTTCATAGCCGCATGCAGTGAAGAAGCTT
>CAJXVF010000532.1 GCA_913060845.1 uncultured Alphaproteobacteria bacterium
ACGAGATGTAGAGAGGTCCGTGGGCTCGGAGATGTGTATAAGAGACAGTTGAGAGCTTGTTCGAAAACTTCTCAGACGGTGTCGCAGCCCCAGCGTTCTGGTACGTGGTGTTCGGACTGCCAGGTCTTCTTGCGTATAAGACGCTGAATACACTGGACAGCATGATCGGCCATAAAACGGAACGCTATAAAGCGTTCGGCATGGCAGCGGCCAAGCTAGATGATGTCGCGAACTGGATACCTGCCAGATTATCAGCACTGCTGATCAGCGCCGCTGCCGCCTTCACGCCAGGTTGCTCAGCCAGGCGCGCGCTCCACACAGCCCTTCGGGATGCGAAGAAACATGCGTCCCCGAATGCTGGGTGGCCGGAAGCAGCCGCTGCGGGCGCGCTTAATCTGGCGCTTGCAGGACCGCGCAGCTATGGCAAAGACCTAGTAGATGACCACTGGATGGGCGACGGACGCGCGCGCGCCGACACCCCGGATATCCGGCGTGGCCTCTACCTATTCTCAATCGCCTGTCTGCTGCACCTAGTGTTGTGGGCCGTCATCGGCTTCCTGATGGCAGGATAAGCCCGCTAAAGCCCGAGTTCGTGCTTTGCGATAATGTTCCGTTGAATTTCGTTCGATCCGGAATAAATTGATGCAGCACGCAGGAATAGATAGCTTGGCATCAGGCCGTTGAAATAATCCGCCCCGACTGGGTCTTCGTTCCAGCCCTCCTTCAAGGCACCCAAATTATACGGTGCCGAATAGTATCCGCCAGCCATAACGCCTAACTCAGAAATCATCTGCTGCACTTCTGACCGGCGTACTTTGATCAATGAGGATACGGCACCGATTCCTTTGGCAGCCGAATGGGCAGACAAAGCTTTCAGCATAGTATTCTCAACGGTCATCAATTCCGCTTCGGTGTCTTTAAGGCGACGTCGGAAATCTGGGTCATCAATCAGGCGTTCACCGTCGCCAGCGCGCTCTTCAGACGCCATATGCTGGACCCGCTCAAGCGCTGTCTTTAGCTCACCGCAAGCACCGCCTGAAATGCGTTCATGCTCCAGCAAGTGCTTCGCGATGGTCCAACCCTTCCCTTCCTCGCCTACGAGCGAATCCAAAGGTATTTCAACATCCGTAAAAAATGTCTCGTTCAGATGATGCAAGCCGCTTGTCGCAATAATTGGCCGGATTTCAATGCCCGGCGTCGTCACCGGAAAAATCATGAACGAAATGCCGTTTTGCTTCTTCGGCTCATCAGACGTGCGGACGAGGCAAAAAATCCAATCCGCGTGATGCGCTAAACTCGTCCAAATTTTTGAGCCGTTGATCACATATTTATCGCCCTTGCGAACGGCGCGTGTGCGCAGGCTCGCCAAATCAGATCCCGATCCAGGCTCAGAATAACCTTGGCACCACAGCTTATCGCCGGAGAGGATTTTGGGCAGATGCTCCGCCTTCTGCTCGTCCGTGCCGAATTGCATCAACACTGGCCCAACCATGCTGAGGCCAAAGGGAGAGAGCCTGGGTGCGCCAGCCAAACCGGCCTCGTCGTCGAAAATGAAGCGCTGGACTGTCGTCCAATCAACGCCGCCATGCTCGACGGGCCAATTCGGTGCCGACCACCCTTTGGCTGCTAGCGCCTTGTACCAGCGCATATAATCTTCTTTGCGAACTTCCTGGCCCGACAGCACCTTGTCGCGAACATCCTGAGGTAGGTTTTGTTCGATGAATGCGCGGGCTTCCTGGCGGAATTCTTCATCTTTGGCGGTGAAGGGCATATCGGGTCCTCTCCCATATTCATAAGACTGTCAAGAATGCTTGCACGACTATGCAGGCGCGTCCATCCTGCGCTCTATTCGCCGGTATGCGGCGTGTTCCAGATGAGTCGCACCAGCCCATGCCCTTAGCCGCCATCCTGGCGCCGCTCGCAATTGCAATTCTGGTGCAGGCCTTGCCAACCTTCGGCAATCTGGCCGTTACAACGCTTGGCCCAGAAGTAACCAGGGCTATTGGATTGCCAGCCAGCGCAATCGGGGCCTATGTCGCCGTAGTTTATGGGGCAGCGACCCTTGGATCTTTCGGCGCGGCAGGAACCGTATTGCGGTTCGGGCCAGTGCGCGCAAGCCAAGGTGCGCTCGCTCTCTATGTAACTGGCGGCCTGATGATTTTCATGGCGCCTGGCCTTGTGAGCATCACGCTCGCGGCCATGCTATTTGGCATTGCCTACACAGTTCCGATCCCGGCTGGCGCGCAAATCCTTATCAGACACACGCCACCGCACCTGCAGAATACCTTATTCGGCATCCGTCAATGTGGTGTTCCCATTGGCGGGATGATGGCAGGGCTACTGTTTCCACCTATTGCGGCGGCATTTGGTTGGGAAGCGGCCTTGCTCACCGCCGCAGCTGCATGTGGAGTGGCGCTTATCCTGATCCAAGGTGCTCGTGCCCGTTATGACGCGGAACGACAACCGACACTATCAGTATTCAAAGCGGGCGCGCACAGCCCACTAGCCACGATCCGTCGGGATCCAGAACTTCGCCGTCTCTGCATCGCGGGCATTATTTTTGCTGGGTTTGAGGTCACGTTTGTTGCAAATATCACGGCGCATTTATTCCGGGATGGCGGATGGACTTTGATTGAAGCAGGTCGCGGGCTTGGTGCCCTTCAGTTTGGTGGATTGCTTGGCCGCTTGTTATGGGGCCGGATCGCGGATGGCTTAGACCTGTCTCTTATACACATCTCCGAGCCCACGAGACCTCTCTACATCTC
>CAJXVF010000533.1 GCA_913060845.1 uncultured Alphaproteobacteria bacterium
TATAAGAGACAGGCTCATGCAGATGCCCACGGCCTTTGCCGATAAAGTCCTTCGGCGTTTCACCGGTGATGCACATGACCGGCGTTGATGTGCCATAGGCGGTGCAGAGGGCAGCCGTAGTGTTCAGCACGCCCGGCCCTGGAACGACGGTATAGACGCCTGGGCGCCCGCTGGTTTTCGCATATCCCATGGCCATATAGGCCGTCGCTTGCTCATGCCTGGCACCGATCAAGCGGACACGGTCACCGGCTTGGGCCATCGCATCGAATAAGGGATAGGTCTGCGCGCCCGGCAAGCCGAACACCGTATCAACGCCGTGCGCCAACACCCGCTCAATAATCGCTTGGCCTGTGCTCATCGTCTTCGTTGCCATCACCGCCCCCTGTTGATTGTTCTGTATATACTGGGGTGAGACTATACGCGCGCCAAGCGCCCTGCACGATTTCAGTGAAATGCGTTACAATTCAACTGAAGCAGATTTGAGGATTTACTCCATGGCCCCGGACACAGCCCCAGCCAATGACCGTCGCAATTCCCAACGCCTGAGTGAGGCATTGGAGAAACTTCAGGGCCTGTTGGGGGACCGCATGTCTACCTCACAAGCTGTGCGCGACCAGCATGGCCAGGGCGAAGATCATTTTCGCATAGCCGCACCCGATGGCGTCGCGTTCGCGGAATCCACTGAGGAAGTTTCCCAAATCGTCAAGATATGCGCGGAGCACGAGCTGCCCGTCATCGCTTGGGGCACAGGCACATCCCTGGAAGGCCATGTGCAGGCCCTGCATGGCGGGATTACGATTGATCTTTCCGGCATGAATGAGGTGCTTGAGGTCAGCAGCGAGGACGGTGACTGCATGGTGCAGGCTGGCGTTACGCGGAAAGCCTTGAACGAACATATCCGCGACACAGGCTATTTCTTCCCGGTTGATCCAGGAGCTGATGCCAGTCTTGGCGGCATGGCGGCGACGGGGGCTTCCGGCACCAACGCTGTCCGCTACGGCACGATGAAAGAGAACGTGATCGGGCTAACAGTCGTAATGGCTGATGGCCGCGTGATGAAAACAGGCGGCAGGGCGCGCAAAACCTCTGCCGGATATGATCTGACCCACCTAATCGTCGGCAGTGAAGGCACACTCGGCATCATCACAGAGGTTCGCCTGCGTTTATATGGCGTGCCGGAGAAGATTGCCGCTGCCGTATGCCAGTTTGATGATCTGGCGGGCGCGGTTGAAACTGTCCAGCAGACCATCCAGATGGGCGTGCCTGTCGCGCGCATGGAACTCGTAGATGATGTGCAGCTTCAAGCCTGCATCGACTATTCAAAGCTTGAAGGCTTTGAAGCTAAGCCAACCCTATTTTTTGAGTTCCACGGGACCGAGAACGGCGTGGCCGAGCAAGCCGAAATCGTTGAAGCCTTGGCAATGGACAATAGCGGCGGCGCATTCCAATGGACCGCAAAAGCTGAGGAACGCACCAAGCTTTGGGAAGCGCGCCACAACGCCTACTACGCTGCATTGGCCCACATTCCAGGCAAAAGCGGATGGTCAACTGATGTCGTCGTACCGATCAGCCGCCTCGCGGAATGCATCGTCGCAACCAAGGATGATATTGGCGCATCAGACCTGTATTCGCCAATCTGCGGCCATGTGGGCGACGGTAATTTCCATTGCTGCATCATGGTCGATCTGGACAACGCCGAAGAAATGGCGCGCGCCACAGCCTTCAATGACAGGTTGGTCAATCGTGCGCTCGATATGGGCGGGTCTTGTAGTGGCGAGCATGGCGTTGGCATGTCAAAAATCGGCCATATGCGGAAGGAAGTCGGCGAAGAAGCTTATGAAGTGATGCAACAGCTAAAGCGCGCCTTAGACCCGCAAAATATCATGAACCCCGGTAAGGTTGCGCCAGTATGAAGATTGCGATCTACGGCGCTGGTGCCATTGGCGCGCATCTTGGCGGCATGCTCACGCGCTCCGGCGTCGATGTCTCACTCATCGCGCGCGGCCCACACTTGGAAGCGATGCAGCAAAACGGACTTCTGTGCAAATTCCAGGACGGTGAGGAATTTAGGGTTCACCCAAACGCGACCGACGATCCTGCCAGCCTTGGCCCGCAGGACTATGTGATCGTCACTTTGAAGGCGCACCAAAGCCCCGGCGTGGTCGGGCTAATGCAGCCGCTGATGGGACCGGACACCGCCGTCGTCACCGCCATGAACGGCGTACCCTGGTGGTACTTCCACGGCCTTGGCAGCGACCATGATGGCACGCACCTAAAAGCCGTTGATCCTGGGCGCGCCCAATGGGACGGCCTTGGGCCAGAACGCGCCATTGGCATGGTCGTGCATCCAGCGACAGAAATCACCGCTCCTGGCGTGATGCAGCACATGGAGGGTGACGCCTATCCCATCGGTGAGCCATCTGGCGAGAAGACGCCACGTATTGAAGCGCTGTCTGCCGCACTGACAGAATCCGGTCTGCGCGCGCCTATCCGCACGAAGATCCGCGATGACATCTGGATGAAGCTTTGGGGCAATCTGTGCCTGAACCCTGTTTCAGCGCTGACAGGCTCAACGCTTGGCGGGCTGGGCCAGGATGAAGCCGTGCGTGACTTACTGTTTGGGCTCGCCGCTGAAGGCAGGGCCGTCGGCGAAGCTTTGGGCGCTCGGTTCCGGGTAACCGCGGAACGTCGATTGAAGGCAGCATTTGAGATCGGGGACCATAAAACCTCCATGCTGCAGGACCTGGAACGGGGCCGGCCGATG
>CAJXVF010000534.1 GCA_913060845.1 uncultured Alphaproteobacteria bacterium
ACCAAACGCCGACCACGTCTCCCCTCTCAGTCTTATTCTCAATGTCCAAAAACGAACTTCGGAGGTTTGATGCCGCCGGAGTGAGGGGGTTTCTACTGGGCGTTCTGGATGCTGTCAACGCGGTAATTGCAGATTCTTTTCTGTTTTTTCAAATGGCCCGGGGCTGGCTGCAGAAAGCCCTGCAATTCAGCCATTTCATCTTCAAAATAATGCACCTGCGGCAAACTGACGGGTGAACTTTAACCGCTCACGTTAACCATACGATATGACGAAAGAATTACATCTGACGCTTCAGGCTGCAAATAGTTGACACGCGACTCGCGTATTGGCATTTTCGTGCCAGTTCTGCGTGTCAGAGTTTAAGGACTGCGCGCGTAAGATCATTGGGCATCCTGCGATCAGCCGGATGTCGGCATAAGGTTCCACGGCGCGGCCCGGCGAAAGCCGGGCCCGTCACGAGAAAGGGAATGATTGCTTGCATATGCCTAGCAAGCGCGACCTAAGCCGCTGGTTCGCCAGCGACAGTCGCCAACGCCCTGCATATATACGCGTGATGCGCCGCAGCTGGCCCCTGCTTATTGTAGTGGGCCTAAGCTTCGCTGGCGCTGGCGCAGCCTATACGGCTGTTTCGCCAATGCAGACCCTTGATCGCAAGTTCGCTACGCCCGCGAGCTTGGTCACAGCGGCCGAACCGCCACCGGCACCTATTGTTCCGGGTGCAGTGCGCCTGCCCTCTGATCCTCTAGCTGGTGGTGGTCCGCTTGAAGCTGAGGCGCAGATCGTTTCAGGCGACACGCTGTCTGCCGTCCTGCAGCGCTCCGGCGTTGGCGGGGATGAAGCGGCGCGAGCCATTCAGTCTCTGCGCAAAGTCTATGACCCACGCACACTCCGGGACGGCCAAGCGGTATCGATTCGCCTAGCGCCAGAAATATCTGAAGGCGCACCTGGCCGATTGCTCGGCATGCAGCTGGTCAAAAGCTATGATCGGATAGCTGGCGTTGGTCGCACGCTAGATGGCGGGTTCGCATCCTACGAAATTCTGAAACCGCTCACACAACAGCGTGCGCGGGGCGCTGGGAAGATTACCAGCAGCCTGTTCGTAGATGGTGTTGCAGCGGACGTTCCGGTGAAGGCGATGGCCTCCTTCATCCGCCTGTTCAGCTTCGATGTCGATTTCCAGCGCGATATCAAACCGGGCGACCGCTTTGATATTATGTATGACCGGTTCGTCGATCGTGACGGCTCCGTGGTGCATTCTGGCGATATTCTGTACGCAGCGCTGACGATCTCCGGCAAAACAATGAAGCTTTACCGCCATGAGTTCGCAAATGGCCGCGTGAAGTATTTCAATGAGCAAGGTCGCGGCAACAAGAAGGCGCTGCTACGGACGCCGATTGACGGTGCTCGTATCTCATCCGGGTTTGGCCGGCGCAAGCACCCGATTCTGAAATATTCCAAGATGCATAAGGGCGTTGATTTCGCAGCCCCCTCTGGAACGCCAATCAAAGCTGCGGGTGATGGTGTTATCGCGAAATCAGGATGGAATGGCGGATACGGCCGTTACATTCGTATCAAACATGACAAGACCTATCAGACTGCCTATGCCCATCTTCGCCGCATCGCCGAAGGCATCAAGCCGGGCAAGCGTGTAAAACAGGGGCAGGTCATTGGCTATGTTGGCTCCAGTGGACGCTCAACCGGCGCGCATCTGCACTATGAGATCCTGAAGAACTCTAAGCAGGTGAACCCACGTCGGGTCCGGTTCCAAAGTGCTGAGGCGCTGGGTGGCAAGGAAATGAAGCGCTTCAAGCGGTTCCGGGACAAGATCAACCGGTCGCTGAAGACTTCTGGCAAACCAGACTTGGTGGCCCAAACCCACCGCTAAGCTGAGTGGCAGATCAAGATGCTTGTGCGTTTTCTAGGCGCATGGAGACGGCAGCACCCGAGAGCGCCATGACTGCGAGCAACAGCAAGCCCGCTTCAAGGCTGAACGCACTGACGGCACCAACACCCGCGCCGATCACCACCAGCAATACGCCGATGACGGTGTTTGATACGGCAACATATTCAGCCTTTGCATCGCCGCCAGCGATATCAACGATCTGTGTTTTCCGACCAATACGAACGCCTGAATGACCGGCCAGGACTGCAAACCCAAGCAATCCGCTGATCAGCGCACCGATCGCCATGGTCGCGCGGCTCGACCTATCCGCCAGCATGCCCCAGAATGAGCCACTGAGCGCGCCAGCAAGGCCAGACGCTAGCAGTAGCCATCCAAGATTATCCAAAGCCTGCCCGCCGCTGCGCTGCGCCAACGCCACGTATAGTGGGCCGGAAAGAGCAGTCGCCGTCATCAGCGCCCGGGCAAAAATGAAGCGCTGTAGCTCAGAGTCATCAAGGATCAGCTTGATTTGGTCCCGGGCGATATCTTTGATGCCACGCCCGCCATCCGTGGCGCCATCATGTTCATTCACCGTGAAGAAGATCAGCGCGCCTGCAATCCAGCTAGCCCCTGCCGCAGCGAGAAGTGCCAGTAGCAGCCAATCTGGCCGCGCCGCCTCCGGGCTCAAGGCGAGGTAGAGGCCAACGCCAGATGCACACACCAGCCGCACTGGCTGCATAGCCGCCCACACGTCCGCGCCGGCCCTTATCGACCGTCTTACCGAGCGTATCCTTCCAAGCGATAGAAGCGACGCCGCGCGCCAGACTAAACAATGTCACTAAGGCGATGATCATCCACCTGTCTCTTATACACATC
>CAJXVF010000535.1 GCA_913060845.1 uncultured Alphaproteobacteria bacterium
TAGAGAGGTCTCGTGGGCTCGGAGATGTGTATAAGAGACAGGACTTTGACCGCGCCATAGCCTCCCCTCAATCCGCCGTATTACTCGGTGAAATTGATGGCGCCCTCGCCGCCAGCTGCATGGTTGGCGATGATGGGCATCGGGGCTGGGTGTATTATGTTTCCGCGGACCCAGACCGCCCACGCGAAGGCCTTGGCCGCCAGATCATGGAAGCGGCAGCTCAGTGGCTGAAAGATAGAGGCTGCCGCAAAGCGATGCTGATGGTGCGGCCGTCATCATGCATTCGTCTGGGCGAAGGCCGAGCAGATCAGCGGCGCGGCGATAGGCTTCCGGCATTGGTTTGTAAGCCTGGCAGACCTCGGCACCTAGAATGACATCCCATGGCAAGCCGGCGTTTTTTGCCATATTGACCATCAGCGCCACATTCCCATTGGACTGAGTGGCAAGCACATACTTACTTTTCAGGCGCGTCAGGCCTTCCACAGCATCTGGCCAGGGCGTTAGCCGGTGCCAAGCGCGGTTGAGGTGATCAAGCTCTGCCTCGCTAAGTCCGCTGACGTCGAAACTCTGCAGCACGCCCTCCAGGTTTTCGCGATGCAATACGTCCAGCTTGGTGAATGGACGCGCGCCGGACCGCACTTGTTCCATCGCTGGCTGATATCGGGCGCGCCAAGCATCTGCGAACGCAGCCCAGTCCAGGTCGTGGCCCTCGGGCGCAAGCAAGGCTTCTGCTTCTCGCGCGATGGAGGAGCGCCAGTCTACGACTGTGCCGAATACATCAAAGGTCAGGGCTTTCACGCCGTCTAAGCTAATCATCATTATCCATTCAATACAGGGCGTTCGGTTACCGCGTGGCGCCAGCCATCAACACCCAGAAATGTTCCAGTTCGGGATTGAGTTTATCCTTACTTTTTCGTCGGACATAGCCAACGCCGACATGGATGTGCTCGGGATCAAAAATGATCTTGGCGTGGCCAGGGCTATCGCGCCATGACTGCGCCGCGGACCGCGCCGTCGTTTGTCCTGCCGCCAATGTCTCGCCGAGCCGTTGCCAATCGTAGCCCACAACATCAGCCCGATCTGTAGAGCGGTCGCCATCCGGGGAAACATGGTCAAAGAATTTCCGCGAAGTCAGGCGCTTGGCGAAGGCGCGGGAGGCTTTCGATAGGTCAAGCCGGACTGTCAAAGGAGCAAGGCCACGAGCTTTGCGGAGTGTATTCACTTCGCGGACGAGCGCAAATTCCGTCCTGTTCAATACGTGAGGAGCTTCGATTGGCTTTGCTGTGGATGTCGATTCAGTGGGTCGTGCGGAAGCCGGTTCCTTAGAATCCGGTACGCATGCCGCAGCCAAAATGCAGGCGGCCATTGCAGGCCCGCGAAAGATGATGTTGATGTTCAGCCCCATGAGCGATTTGGTAACCGGCGAGCCCGTTCCCTGCAAGCGGCAAATGTTCGCCGAAGTTGCAGCCGATCGCTAACATCGGAAGTACGTCCTCCGATTGACCGTGTTCTGGCGGCAGCGCGAGCCTAAACCGCATTCCCACGTATCCCTGGATCGGCTATAGACGCGTCCAACAACTTTTTCATTTCTGAGAGAGAATTCACATGGCCAAGCAGCGCATCGCCCTCGTTCCTGGAGACGGCATCGGTAAGGAAGTCGTGCCGGAAGGCGTGAAAGTGCTGGAGGCCGCAGGTCGCCGCTTCAACATCGACTTCACGTTCGATGAGTATGATTGGAGCTGCGAGACCTACGCAAAAACCGGCAAGATCATGCCTGATGACGGCATTGAACAGCTGCGCCCGGCGGATGCAATCTTCCTTGGTGCCGTTGGCTGGCCGACCGTGCCAGACCATGTTTCGCTCTGGGATTTGCTGATCCCGATCCGGCGCGAGTTCGAGCAATATGCCAGCCTGCGCCCTTGCCGCATGTTTCCAGGCACCAAATCGCCATTGGCTAATCGCACACCGGAAGAAATTGATTTCTTCGTTGTACGTGAGAATGTTGAAGGCGAATATTCAGAAATTGGTGGAAGACTTTACAAAGGCACGGAACATGAGATGGCCGTGCAGGAAAGCATCTTCACGCGCCGTGGCTGTGACCGCATTATCCGCTTTGCGTTCGAACTAGCCCGCCGCGAAAACCGGAAGAAGGTGACGTCCGCCACGAAGTCCAATGGCATCATTCACACGATGCCGTATTGGGATGAGCGCTTCGCCACCATCGCTGCTGAATATCCCGAAATCGAGACGGATAAATATCACATCGACATCCTGACAGCGCATTTCGTGCAGCACCCAGATTGGTTCGATGTCGTCGTTGGCTCCAACCTATTCGGCGATATTTTGTCGGACCTGGGTCCAGCAGTGGCCGGGTCTATCGGCATTGCGCCTTCCAGCAATATCAATCCTGAAGGCGATCATCCATCCATGTTCGAGCCAGTGCACGGCTCAGCACCGGATATCGCTGGGCAGGGTATTGCCAACCCGATTGGCCAAATCTGGTCAGGCGCGCTGATGCTTGACCACCTTGGCCACAAGGACGCCGCCCGCGCCATTGAGAAAGCCATTGAGGTCGTGCTGACGGAAGGCGGTCCCCGCACCAAAGATATGGGCGGGAACGCCGGCACCGTCACCGTCGGCGATGCTATCGCCGATGCCTTGTCGTCAGCTTCTTAAGCGGCGCCGAGGCCTCGGTAGAGGCCTGTCTCTTATACACATCTCCGAGCCCACGAGACCTCTCTAC